>DASQCU010000095.1:0-3104 GCA_035634575.1 Beijerinckia sp. | reverse complement strand
CGGCATTCCGGGGTGCCCGGAATTGGCTTTTTCCACCGCATCCATGGCAAGGACACGCAGAGAATTGGCCAACTCCGTATGGGTGACATGATGCGCCGCATTGTCCGAAACTTGCGCGAGAATATTTGGGGCGACAATATTCATGAATGAAGCTCCAATCAGCTTGCCCGCCTGCGCCGTTCGGCGAGCTGGAGGATGAAGGGCGTCAGGATCAATTGCATCGCGAGATCGAGCTTGCTGCCCGGAATGACGATGGAATTCGCCCGCGACATGAAGCTGTCGTGGATCATCAAATGCAGATAGGGAAAGTCGATCCCGCGCGGATTGCGAAAGCGAATGATGACCATCGATTCATCGGCAGTCGGAATCCACCGCGCGATGAACGGGTTCGACGTGTCCACTGTCGGCACACGCTGAAAGTTGATGTCCGTCTGCGTGAATTGCGGGCAGATGTAGTGAACATAATCCGGCATGCGCCGCAAAATCGTGTCCATCACCGCTTCGGTGGAATAGCCGCGCGCTGAGCGGTCACGATGAATCTTTTGAATCCATTCGAGATTGATGACCGGCACAACGCCGATCTTCAGATCGGCATATTTGCCTATATTCACCTTTTCGGTGACGATCGCCCCATGCAGCCCTTCGTAAAAAAGCACATCGCTTTTTTCCGGCAGCGGTTCCCAATCGGTGAATGTGCCAGGTGCCGATTTATAGAGCTCGGCTTCGGCTGCATCGTGAACATAATGCCGCGTCTTGGAAAGACCGGTTTCGCTATAGGTGCGAAACACGGCTTGGAGTTCTTCGAGAAGATTGGATTGCGGACCGAAGTGACTGAAGTGAGGGTTCCCTTTCGCCTCCTCCTCCGCAATCATCTTGCGCATTGCGATGCGATCGTAACGATGGAACGCATCGCCCTCGATATAGGCGGCGTCGATCTTCTCGCGGCGGAAGATCTGCTCGAAAGTACGCCGCACCGAGGTTGTTCCAGCCCCCGAGGAGCCGGTCACAGAAATGATCGGATGCCTGGCTGACATCAACGTCTCCCCTCAAAGACGCATGAGACCACGCCGGCCAAAAAGGGGCGCGTGCTCGGCGGAGAATTGCGGATCGCTGTGATATTGCTGAATGAGTTCGACACTATCGGCCGATCCGAAAACGAGCGGCACCCTGGCGTGAATTCCGGCCGGCACGATATCGAGGATTAGGTCGGAACCATCGGTTGCCGCGCCCCCTGCCTGTTCGACAAGGAAGGCTATTGGGTTGGCCTCATAAACGAGGCGCAAGCGCCCTTCGCCGTAACGCGTGCGCTGATCGCGCGGATAGAGAAAGACACCGCCGCGCATGAGGATCCGGTAATTTTCGGCAACCAGCGAGGCTATCCAGCGCATATTATGGTTGCGCTTCAGCGGACCATCAGTGCCGAGCACACAATCGTCGATGAAAGCGCGAACCGGCAGCTCCCAATGCCGGTAGTTAGAGGCATTGATTGCATATTCAATCGAATCCCGCGGGATCTGGACATTGGAGGCCGCAAGGCGGAAGCGCCCTTCCCTGCGGTCCAGAGTGAAGATTTCGGTGCCGCTCCCCAGAGTGAAAACGAGCGAGGTCTGCGGACCGTAAATCACATAGCCGGAGCCGATCTGGTTACGGCCAGGCTGCAAAAAATGGGCGCGGAGGTCGGCAGCTTCAGCCAGGCTCGGAAGGATCGAAAAAATCGTCCCGATCGAAACATTGGCGTCAATATTCGAGGAACCGTCGAGCGGATCTATCGCAACCGAAAGCGGCCCGCCCGGATTGAGAACCAAGGGTTCCTGCAATTCCTCGGAAACCACATGGGCGACGCCCGCGCGCTGAAGCACGTTGATGAAGAGATCATTGGCGAAGACGTCCAGCTCCTTCTGGATATCGCCGTCGTAATTGGCGCTGTCGAGCTCCGCATCGAGACGGCCCGTAAGAAGCCCCCGTGAAACGAGGTCCGAAAGTTCGATTGCGCCTTGCGCGATCTCGACGACAACCTTGGCGGCATCCGTGAGATGTGGTTTCGCGGCGACGATCTGGTCAAGAAAGCCCGCGAGATCGGGAGTTCGTGCGCTCGTCAGCATGTCCGCCCTATTGGTTTTGTATTGTTGGGCTCATCTTCACCTTGGACAGCAAAAAGAAAAGTGAATAATATTTGGACTTGATTCAAAAAAATTGAGCCTCAATGCGCCGGCTGACCCTCAAGCAATTGATGACCATTCGCGCCGTCGCGCGGAGCGGGACAATCGTCGCGGCTGCGAATGATCTCGGCGTCACCCCGGCTGCGCTCACGGCGCGAATTAAAATTCTCGAGGAAGAAGCGGGCATTGCCCTGTTTGATCGCGCAGGAGGACGGCTCAAACCCACGAGCGCGGGGCAGGAAGTCGTCACCACCGCCTCCCGGATCGACCAGATGCTGACCGAGCTCGCCAATACGCTGACCGCGCATCGCGACAGGCGGGCGGGACGCGTCACAATCGGCGTGGTCTCGACCGCCAAATATTTCGCACCGCGGCTGATCGCCGCTTTTGCCCACCAGAACGATAAGATCGACATGTCGATCATGGTCGGCAATCGCGCGGAAATCATCGCCGCCTTACGCGATTTTGCGATCGATATTGCCTTGATGGGGCGCCCGCCCCTCGATTTTCCCGTGACGAGCGAAAGTTTCGGTCCGCATCCGCAAGTGGTAATTGCCTCGCCGGATCATCCGTTCGCGGGTCGGCGGCGGATCAACCGCACTGACCTTGCCAGCGAAAGCTTTCTCGTGCGCGAAGAGGGTTCGGGCACGCGCAGCGTCTTCGACTATTTCTTCGATGGAATTGTCGTCCGGCCGCCGCGCGTCAAGGTCGAAATCGGCTCGAACGAAACGATCAAACAGGCCGTGATGGCGGGTCTTGGCCTCACCTTGATCTCAGCCCATACGATCGAGGCCGAAGTCAATGATGGGCGGCTCATCGTTCTCGATATTGATGGATTGCCGATCATTCGCCAATGGTTCGCGGTCCGCCACGGCAATCGGATTCTTACCCCTTCCGCTGCCGCAATGTGGAAATTCATCGTGAAAGAAGGGCGTGGCTTCCTGC
>DASQCU010000094.1:0-3576 GCA_035634575.1 Beijerinckia sp. | reverse complement strand
TCCCGGCTCGCCATTGCCAGCCGCTCCGTCTGGTCTCGACACCGACACTGCCGCACGTGACGCGTTCTGGCAGGTGATCGAGCATTATGACGCGACCTATTTTTGTGGTCACGAGCACATCTTCAATATCAGCCAGCCGCTTGCCAGCACGGGCGGCAAGGCGTTGCAGGTCCTGGTTGGCTCGGGCGGTTCTCCCTTTGAGGCCAAGCCCACCGACGCAACCATAAGTGTGACTGACCGCATGTACGCCTGGGCCACTGTCAAGATACGCCGGAGCGGTGAAGTGCAGGTTACAGCTTACGGCTTCGACGACCAGTTCGGTCCAACGCACAAACTGAAAACGATCAGTCTCAATTCCACGAGACGATGAAAAACTGATTCAGCATGGCGAATTGAGAAATTCGCCATGCTTATTTCCTTCCGCGCCAATTGCGCGCTTTGAAGCGATGAGTTTTGCCCACCGGACGAAGGGCGCGCAGGCCATCTAATACCAAGGATCGCAAAAGGCGATCCTTGGTTCCTTTCTCGAATTTTCGCTTTTTCAAAGGGTTAGCGAAAATTCGAGAGTGGCACCACAGGTCATTCTCTATGACCTGTGGTATAATGGTTTAGGATTGGAGAAGACGGCCGGACAGAGCGCATAATGCCCCCCCTCCGGCTTCCAGTCCGAACGAGCAATTCTTTGCGGCAGAGCAACCTATGCGCCGCCAGGCTCGCCGGTGAAATGAATGATCACTTCTTCTTCACGCGCGATGAATTGACAGGCAAGCCGATAATGCGGCGCGACGTCATCTATCTCGGCGGCTTGCAGTTCTTTGTCCGAGATCATCCCAAGCTCGCGTAATTTGGCCTTTTCCTTTTCCGTCAAGGCAACTGCCATCTTCGGCCTGCCCGCCACATATTCCACTTCGATCAGACACGAACCACAATCGCCGTCGCGACAATCGCAAGGGATTCTGACGCCGTTCTTTTCGGCGACGGTGAGAATGGTATGCGTGTCACCAGCGGTTGCGTAGGCGCGCACGTCTCGATGCATGATGGGCGAGTTGAAAGTAACAACGGGCATATTTATTTCCTCCCGGACGGCCTCTCGTGCTCTTTACAACGCCATCGATCAAACCGATGGCGATTGGCAAGGAGAACGCCTGAAGATCAGGGTAGGAGGAGGATATTGAATCGTCAACCTGCTAAGAGCATAATATCATTGGAATTTTAGCTTTGCACTGCAGCAAAAACCGTTTGCTTTGCGAGATCGAATAACGACTTCCCACTAGAATTAAGAGCTGGTCGCAGCGCGCATTCTCCGATGCGCTGCAATGATCGCTGCGATCATGGCGCGGCTGCAAGCAGGCGCCCCGCGCCAGCGGCGAGCTTTGGTCTGACACGGCCATTTCGATCCATGATGTCCATACGCATGAGCCAGGCCTCGAATTCGGGCGCGGGCTTCAGCCCCAGGACACCGCGCACATAAAGCGCATCATGATAAGAGGTCGATTGATAGGAGAGCATGATATCGTCCGCCCCCGGCACGCCCATGATGTAGGTGCAGCCCGCGACGCCGAGCAGCGTCAAAAGATTATCCATATCGTCCTGATCGGCTTCGGCGTGATTGGTATAGCAAATATCGACACCCATCGGCAGGCCGAGAAGCTTGCCGCAGAAATGATCTTCGAGACCGGCGCGAATGATCTCCTTGCCGTCATAAAGATATTCGGGGCCGATGAAGCCGACGACCGTGTTGATCAACAGCGGATGATAGCGTCTTGCCACCGCATAGGCGCGCGCTTCCATGGTCTGTTGATCGACGCCATGATGCGCATTGGCTGAAAGCGCCGCGCCTTGTCCCGTTTCGAAATACATCAGGTTGGCGCCTTCTGGGGCGCGGTTCAATCCACGCACGGCATCATGGGCTTCATCGAGAAGCGCGAGAGTGACGCCAAAGGATTTGTTTGCTGCTTCAGATCCCGCGATCGATTGAAACACGAGATCGACGGGCTTGCCACGTTCCATGACTTGCATTGTGGTCGTGACATGGGCGAGCACGCAGGACTGCAAAGGGATATCGAACTTGAGCCGCAGGTCCTCAATGCGTTCAAGCAGGAGAGTGGCTTGCGCGGCGCTATCTGTGGCCGGATTGATCCCGATACAGGCATCGCCGCAACCATAGAGAAGACCATCGAGAATGGAGGCGCCAATGCCTGCGAGATCATCGCTTGGGTGATTGGGCTGGAGGCGGACGGAGAGCCGCCCAGGCAGACCGATCGTGGTGCGGAAACGCGTGACGACCGAGGTCTTTTTCGCGACCGCGATCAGATCCTGATTGCGCATGAGTTTCGAGACAGCCGCCGCCATTTCCGGCGTGAGGCCGGGGGCGAGCGCGGCGAGTTTTTCGGATGTGGCCTCGTCGGAGAGAAGCCAGTCCCGAAACGCGCCGACAGTGAGCGATGCGACAGGCGCGAAGGCATTTTTGTCCTGAGTGTCGAGGATGAGGCGGGTCACCTCATCCTGTTCATAAGGCACCAGCGCTTCGTTCAGGAAATGCGTGAGGGGAAGATCGGCCAGCGCCATGCGCGCGGCGACGCGCTCCTCGTCGGAAGCCGCCGCAAGTCCCGCGAGCCGGTCGCCCGCCCGCGCCGGGGAGGCGCGCGCAAGAAGCGTGCGCAGATCGGGGAAAGTGTAGCGCGTACCGGATATGTCGCAGGTATGGGGCATGGCCGGACCTATATCGTGGCAGGAACGAAACAGGATTGCCTATTTTGAAATCCATACGCAATAAGCGTATATGTGGAATGCAGCGAAAATTACGATCGAGATCGAGCAGGCTGAAGGCTCGGTCATGATCGTCAATATACATACTCCTTTGGGAACATTGGATCTCGTTGGCGAGGTGAAGCGGATCGGCCGAATACTCTACGTCGATAGAGCCCATGTCCAAGGTTTGAAACCTGGAGCACTTGGCCGGGACGGTTTGAATGCCATTGGCCGCAAGCTATTGAAAGAAGCCGATGTCGACAAGATTGTCGTTTATGGTGGCGTTAGGACAACCGGAAAAGGCAAGGGCAGACGCCCGCAGCCGATCCACTTTCCAAAACCGTAAGACGGTCCTGACCGCCGGGGAAATTGCTCGCCCTGTCGATGTGGTCCGTCTCCTGGTGTCTGCCGGTATCTCGCTGCAAAATGCGCACGACATTCTCGACAGATTGGCCGCCGGTGAAAATGTCGTGCTCGAATTGGCCTTGGACGAGAAGCTCATCCAGGAGCTTCATGGGCTGGGCGTTCTTATGATCTGACGCAACGCTTTGGGCGGCCCGCCGCCGCCCAAAGCCAATCACGCTTCACACATAAAGCTTGCCGCCCTTTTCCAGAAATTCCGCGCTCTTTTCCGCCATGCCCTGCTCGGCCAGGGCCTTGGCTTCCTCGCGCAGATCCTGGGTGATCTTCATCGAGCAGAATTGCGGCCCGCACATCGAGCAGAAATGCGCGACCTTGTGGGCGTCTTTCGGCAAGGTCTCGTCATGGAATAGCCGCGCCGTATCGGGATCGAGACCGAGATTGAACTGATCCTGCCAGCGGAAA
>DASQCU010000093.1:0-3426 GCA_035634575.1 Beijerinckia sp. | reverse complement strand
GCGGCTTGAGCAAGGCGATATAATCGCGAGGCTCCGCTATTGAGGCCGAGGTGAGGTTGCTTTCGCTGATGAAAGTCATGACAGAGACTGCACCGCGTTAGGACCAAAGGTCGATCAAGGCTTGCTTCCCCGGATCTTGTTCCGGCTCAGCTGTCAAAGTTTCCAAGTTGCAATGCCCCTCGTCGCCGAGGAGCCGGATATTTGATCAACGCAAACCGCTTCCGGCCAAGGAATCCAGGCACCGTTCATCGAATATCCGGCGGTTTGACGGGCCGCCCTGGAGCGCCCGTCCATTCGAAGGAGCGCTCCAGTTTTCACGCAATGGCCAAGCGGAGCCCGGATGGCCAAAATTCCTAGTGATCCGAGCCCGTGATGCGCGGCAAGGTCTCGAATTGATGGAACGGAGGCGGTGAGCTCAGGGTCCATTCGAGCGTGGTGGCGCCAGGACCCCAGGGATTGTTGCCCGCGAGCTGTTTTTTCGCGAAAGCGTCGTAGATCACATAGAGGAACAGGACGACGCTGAGGCCCGAGATATAGGAGCCATAGGACGAGATCCTGTTCCAAAGGGCAAAGGCATCGGGATAATCGATATAGCGCCGAGGCATGCCCGCGAGCCCCAGGAAGTGCTGCGGGAAGAAGGTGAGATTGACGCCGACAAACATCACCCAGAAATGAATCTTGGCGAGCTCCTCATTGTACATATAGCCCGACATTTTCGGGAACCAGTAATAGAAGCCCGCGAAAAGGGCGAAGACGGCCCCAAGCGACAGCACATAGTGGAAATGCGCCACGACATAATAGGTCTCGTGGAGCGCGCGGTCGATGCCAGCATTGGCGAGAACGACGCCGGTCACGCCGCCGATCGTGAACAGGAAGATGAAGCCTGTTGCCCAGACCATCGGCGCGCGGAATGAGATCGAGCCGCCCCACATGGTCGCGATCCAGGAGAAGATCTTCACACCGGTCGGCACCGCGATCACCATGGTCGCGAAGACGAAATAGCGCTGCGTGTCGAGGCCCATGCCGACCGTATACATGTGATGCGCCCAGACGACGAAGCCGACGAAGCCGATCGCGATCATGGCATAGGCCATGCCGAGGTAGCCGAAGACAGGCTTTCTCGAAAAGGTCGAGATGATCTGGCTGATCAGGCCGAAGGCAGGCAGGATCAGAATGTAAACTTCCGGGTGACCGAAGAACCAGAAAAGATGCTGGAAGAGGAGGGGATCGCCGCCGCCCGACGGATCGAAAAAGGTCGTACCGAAATTCCGGTCTGTGAGCAGCATCGTGATCGCGCCGGCGAGCACAGGCAGCGACAACACAAGCAGGAAGGCGGTGATCAGCACGGACCAGACGAACAGGGGCATTTTATGCAAAGTCATGCCCGGCGCGCGCATATTGAAGATGGTGGTGATGAAATTGATCGCGCCAAGGATCGAGGAAGCGCCCGCAATATGCAGCGACAAAATGACGAAATCCATGGCCGGACCGGGGTGGCCGGTATTGGCGGAGAGCGGCGGATACATGACCCAGCCGCCACCAAATCCTTTCATGCCCGGCGCGCCTTCCATGAACATCGAAATGATGAGGAGGGAGAAAGAGGCCGGCAGCAGCCAGAACGAGATATTGTTCATCCGCGGGAAGGCCATGTCGGGCGCGCCGATCATGATCGGTACGAACCAATTGCCAAATCCGCCGATCAGCGCCGGCATGACCATGAAAAAGATCATGATCACGCCATGACCCGTGATGAACACGTTATAGAGGTTCTTGCCGGCGTCGATCGAGGTTTCCGCTGAAGCACCGTTGAGGATCTGGGCGAGGTGATTGAACACCTGGATGCCCGGCTCCTGCAGCTCCGCGCGCATCGCGACCGACAAGGCTCCGCCAATGATGCCCGCGCAAATCGCGAAAATCAGATAAAGCGTGCCTATGTCCTTGTGATTGGTTGAAAATAAATAGCGCCGCCAACCCGTTGGATGGTCTGCATGATGGGCTGCTTCTGTCGTCGCCATCAGAAATCTCCTCGAAACTTTGTTCTGCCGTCTCGGTATGCCGGCCGTTGCGCTTATTGCTGCATCGCGACGGGCGTTTCATTGCCCGCGAAACGAACCGGCCCAGTCTCGTTGGAAGCAAACTTCTTTTTCGCGTCGGCCAGCCAGGTTGCATAGGCCTCCGGGCTCACGACGCGGAACGAGATCGGCATGAAGGCGTGGTCCTTGCCGCACAATTTGGAACATTGACCATAATACATGCCTTCACGTTCGGCCTTGAACCAGGTCTCGTTCATCCGGCCGGGGACCGCGTCGATACGGATGCCGAAGGCTGGAATCGTGAAGGAATGGATGACGTCGTCGGAGGTCACCAGGACATGAACCACTTTGCCGACCGGAACCACCGCTTCATTATCGACGGAAAGCAGGCGGATATCCCCTGGCTTGAGGTCCTTTTCGGGAATCAGCGCCGAATCGAATTCAAACCCGCCGCCCTGATCGGCCGGGTAGCCATAGCTCCAATACCATTGCTTGCCGGTCACCTTGACTGTGAGATCGGCCGGCGGCACCACCAATTGATGAGTGAGCAGGCGGAAGGAGGGAATAGCGATCACGACGAGGATCATCACCGGGAGCACGGTCCAGGCGACTTCGAGGCCGGTGTGATGCGTCGTGCGCGAAGCGGTCGGATTGGCGCTTTCGTTATACCGGTAGACCACCAACAGGAGCAGGGCCAGGACGAGCAGGCTGATTCCGATGATGATCGGCAGCAAGATCCAATTGTGGAAAATGTGCATTTCGTGCGCGATCGGCGTCACAGCCTCTTGGAACGACATCTGCCCGGGTGTGGGATGGCCGTCGGCATAGGCGGCGCCAGAGAAAAGGGCGCCAGCAAGGAGCGTGGCGAGCCGCGCGCGCAAGCGCAGGGATTCGAGTTGTCGCAAGGCTGCTCTTGCAAATGTCATGAACGTCTTCGCTCCGGCTGCTCGGCACTTTAACGCCGCGCTAACAACCTCAATCCATTCTGGCAAGTCGGATCCGACGAGCCAATCCTGGATGACGAGGAATTTGGCGTGGCTTTGGAGGGTTCAAAACACAAACGCTCATTGAGCGCAATAAGCCGGAAACAGAGGTTCCTTGCGGCATAAAAGCGCGAGGGGGTCCGCCTTCATTCGGTTCGCAAGGGCGGGCATTAAATGCTATGGACCGGCTGTGATCGCTTTTGGATCCGCTCAAGGGCCGAGATTGCGGGGCAAGATCGAGAGCTTTGCTCGAGAGCCCGATACAATTACGCTGTACCGCAGGATTTTGCACTTGGAGCACCATTTCCGGGAAATGGCCACCGGATTTTGAACAAAATGATCCTGAATCAGAGACGTCCCTGGGCAGGATTGCGTTGACGGGCCAAAGCAATCCTGGTTATGGATTTGGC
>DASQCU010000092.1:0-3900 GCA_035634575.1 Beijerinckia sp. | reverse complement strand
CGCCAAGCGGCGCGTCCTTCCGGCCGCCGGTGTCTTCCTCGCCTTGCTTGGTCCCCAAGAAAGAGCTCATCTCGACCTCAGTCGTAAATATGCAAACGGCCATCGCCGAGGACGAGACGCCGCGCGCCATCGAACTGGTCCATCAAGGCGAGATCATGGGTTGCGATGACGACCGATGTCCCCGATTTGTGCAATTCCGTGAAAAGCCGCAGTAGCCTGCGGGCAAGACTTGGATCGACATTGCCGGTCGGCTCGTCGGCGAGGAGAAGTTCCGGCCGCACGATCAGGGCACGCGCGATTGCCGCGCGCTGCTTCTCGCCGCCCGACAGCACCGGCGGCAGAATGTGCATCCTTTCGCCGAGGCCGACCCAGCGCAAAAGCTCAACGACTTCACCGCGATAGGAGGCTTCCTCGCGGCCGCGCACGCGCAAGGGAAGAGCGACATTCTCATAGGTCGTGAGATGGTCGAGCAGACGGAAATCCTGAAAAACCACGCCGATGCGCCGGCGCAGACCGGTGATCTCATCCTTGTCGAGCTCGGCCGCATCGCGGTCGAACAGGCTGATCAGGCCGCGCGTCGGCCGCAATGACAAAAGAATCAGCCGCAAAAGCGTCGTCTTGCCCGCGCCGGAAGGGCCGGTGAGGAACTGAAACGAGGCAGGCTCAATGGCGAAGCTGAGATCCTTGAGGATTTCCGCCCCCATTCCATAGCGCAGACCGACATTTTCGAAGCGAACCAAGCGAGACCCTCATTTTGACCCGAGAAGCTCGAAACCTGCTTGCGGAGATCTTCCTCATGCAAGCGAATCATGAATCTAGCGTGGCACTGTTCATAGAGGCAGACCAGCAATGCCATTATATACCCTGAATCCGTGAGGATTCAGGGTTCCTTTCCAGCAAATCGCTTACGCGAGAGCGATTTGGCTCAAGTGGCACCGCCTGTTCCTGCGGAACGGCGGTATACAAGGTTTTTTGCAAAATCGGCTTTGTCCAGCTTGCCTGATCGGGCGCGCTGGACGATGACCCATATTGCGTGCTCCTTCGCCTTGACCGTCACGGAGATTGGGGCGGGCTCATCCGCCAAACTGGTCACAATCCTTTGCCCGAACCTATATATTCGAAAAGGTGATCTTTAGTCCTCCAGGGTCTTTAAGCGGATTCTTTGGCAAACCCATTGGGATTTGCGAGGAGGAGGACGCAAGTTTGGCCCCATGCGGCGGGCAAAATAAGGATTTCAGGGTGACAGAAGACGATAAATCGACCGCGAAACCGAAGACCGGCTTCTTCCGGCGCATTTTCGGCCGCAAGGAAACGCCTGAACCGGAGCCCGAGAAGGTCGAGATCGAGCCAGCGGCCCCGGCAGAGCTTGTCGAGGAATATCTGCCAGCCGAAGCCGAGCCCCTTAAGGCCGAGCCGGAGACGCCGTCAAGCGAACCTGCCCTGTTCGAGGCGCCGCCAATTGAGCTTCCGCCAATCGAACCCGCCGCCTTCGAGCCTGTCTTGCCGGAGCCTGTCTCTCCAGAGTTTGTCTCTCCTGAATTTGTTCTGCCAGAGCCCGAGCCTATTTCGCCCGAGCCCGTCGCGTTCGAGCCTGAGCCAGAAGCGGCTTTACCTGCACCATCTGCCCCGCCGCCCAGGCGCTCCTGGTGGACGCGCTTGCGTGACGGGCTCTCACGCTCTTCGACATCGATCGGAACCGGCCTCAAGGAGATTTTTACCAAGCGCAAGCTCGACGCCGCGATGCTTGAGGATCTCGAGGACGTGCTGATCCGCGCCGATCTCGGCGTTGCGACGGCCACGCGCATCACCGAGGCGGTGGGCAAGGGCCGCTATGACAAGGACGTGGATGTCGATGAGGTGAAGGCTGTTCTCGCCACCGAGGTCGAGCGCGTCTTGACCCCTTATGCCGTGCCGCTCGCCCTCGATCTCTCCAAAAAACCCTATGTCATTCTGGTTGTCGGCGTGAATGGGTCCGGCAAGACGACGACTATCGGCAAACTCGCCGCACAATTTTCCCAGCAGGGCCTGAACGTCATGCTCGCCGCGGGCGATACCTTCCGCGCTGCCGCGATCGAGCAATTGCGGATCTGGGGCGAGCGGCTCAATTGTCCGGTGGTCACCCGCGAGCAGGGAAGCGATGCCGCGGGCCTTGCCTTCGACGCCATCAAATCCGCGCGTGAACAAGGCGCCGATATTCTCATGATGGATACGGCCGGCCGCCTGCAAAATCGTGCCGAGCTGATGGCCGAACTCGAAAAAATCATCCGCGTCATGAAGAAACTCGACCCCGAGGCGCCCCATGCGGTGCTTCTCGTGCTCGACGCGACGGTTGGCCAGAATGCGATCAGCCAGGTCGAGATTTTCGGGCGTATCGCGGGCGTCACGGGCCTCGTCATGACCAAGCTCGATGGCACGGCGCGCGGCGGCATTCTCGTCGCCATAGCTGAAAAATTCCGGCTTCCCATTCATTTCATCGGGGTTGGCGAAGGCGCCGACGATCTCGAAGCCTTCGCGGCGCGTGATTTTGCCCGCGCGATCGCTGGAATCGAGCACTGATCAAACCGCCCTTCCCGCTCAGAACCTATCGAGACGAGAGACTTGATCGATGACTGAAAGCCACAATAGCGGTCCCGCCACCGAAAAGACTGGACCGGCGGGCGGTAAATCCTCTTGGTTCAAGCTCGCTGTCGAGATGGGGCCGCTTCTCCTGTTTTTCTTCGCCAATGCCCGGCCGAAGCTTTTCCAGCCCTTGGTTGCGCCTTTTCTGCCGCAAAGCCTTCTAGCCGGGGAAAATGCCGGGCTTTTCACCGCCACGATTGTCTTGATGGCAGGGGTTCTCGTCGCGCTCGCCGTGTCCTACTGGCGCACGCGAAAGGTTCCGGTGATGCCGCTCGTCACGGCCATCCTTGTCCTGATCTTCGGCGCGCTGACCCTTTATTTGCAGGATGCGACCTTCATTAAAATGAAGCCGACCGTTCTCTATATCTGCTTCGGTCTTGCGCTATTCGGCGGCCTTGTGTTCGACAAGCCGCTGCTGCCGGTCCTGTTCGACAATGCGATGAGTCTGACCGAACGAGGCTGGCGTCTCCTGACGGTGCGTTGGGCGCTATTCTTCTTCGCACTCGCCGTTTTGAACGAAATCGTCTGGCGCACACAAACGAATGATGTCTGGGTCGCCTTCAAGTTTCCCGGGATTTTTATCCTGATCTTGCTTTTCACCCTCGTGCAAGTGCCCTTCATGTTGAAGCACGAATTGAAGGGCGAAGCCGCGAGCCAAGCTCCGGAGCATTTCTAAACAGCATACCGCTGTGCTGCGAGCGAACCCGTCGCAGCCGTCACGGATTAGTAGGGGTAAGGGTAGAACGGGTAGAAGGAGTCCGCCAGGACGCCTTGCGAGAAACAAACCGCCATCGGGCGATAGCCCGCGACATTGCCGTAGAGATCCAATTGCGGTTCTGGAACGATCCGGCACCTCGGATCGAGCCAGACACCAGGAGCGGGCGCAACGATTGCCCGCGGCGCTGGTGGCGGCAGTTGATCGAGATCAGCGGCCCGCACGAGACCGGCCGCTGAGGCGGCAAGGAGCAAAAGGCTCAAAGCAAGAGCGCGGGGCGCTCGGCTGCGCAAATTCATGATCATCTCCCGCAGGGCGGCGCCATGATGCGACGTTGCCCTGCAAAAAGGGCAATGTCGAATCGATGTACGAAACGATGATATGCTTATACGTGTAGATTTATAAATTTAAACTTTAGCTTGCTGTCGTATAGTGAAGCATGAATCGCGATCTTCCACCGCGCAGCCTTTAAAGCTTTCTCAGTTCAACGGTCTCGATGTGATGGCTCGGCCCCTTGGTCAGCACCAGATTGGCCCGCGCCCGGGTCGGCAAAATATTTTCCTGCA
>DASQCU010000091.1:0-5262 GCA_035634575.1 Beijerinckia sp. | reverse complement strand
GTTCTTTCCCGTCAACGTGCTCGCCGCGGTGCGCTCGGTGCCGGAGGTGTGCCGCATCTATTGCGCGACGTCCAACCCGACACAGGTGATCGTCGCGCAAACGGAGCTGGGCCGCGGCGTGCTCGGCGTGGTGGATGGCGCCTCGCCGCTGGGTGTCGAAACCGACGCCGACATTGCGTGGCGGAAAGACCTGCTGCGAAAGATCGGCTACAAATTGTAGCGGCTGGATGAAGCCGTCAGAACGCAGTCGATACAGCAATGGCCGCCTCGATCATCGAGTCTGCCACCTTATTTTGCGGCTTCCTTTCCAGCGTCGATCATCACTCATTCTTCAGGCTAAAGGTTGCATTGCGTTGAAGTCTTTAGCTCACATCCACCGACATAATTTTCTTGCGCGACGCCTCAAGCTCATCATGTGAAAGCAGCGCCTTGGACTTGAACTCGCCAACCGCCATGGCGCCTGTGGTTACATCGAGCGCCGACACATTTAAGATGCCGTCAAGGTCGAGCGTGTAGCTGATGTCGACCTGGGAAAGTCTTGGCAGTGGATTTTTGAATGTGACCTCCGCCGAGCCTATTTCCTCACATTCATCCACGGGCAAAAGATACTCATCACCCCTGACTCTTTGCTCATTCTGCATGATGTTGACAATGACGTGGGTTTGCCGGTCCGCGACCGTATAAACTGCCCGCGTGACACTGATCGGCAAAGGATCATCGACTTGAATGAGATTCATCACCTCGTCGGAGTTTTTCTTATTGTTGAATACCACCACGCCAAAACTTTTGGCGGTCACCGTAGTAAGGATAATTTCATTCAGCATGGCGATCGCCTTCGGCGTCATGCCGATAGCGCCCGCGACCCTCTCGACGGCCTGTTGCCGGCTTACGCCGGGTGTCATCTGCCGTTCGATTTCTTCGTCGATTTGATATTTATAACCGATCAGTGCGGCTCCTTTGGCGACGATTTGATTTGGGTCCTTGCGGAGCAGCTTGCACGACGGAAACTCGTGCAGTAGCCGGGCTTCCACCTGGGGCATGAAGGTCGAGCCGCCCACCAACAAAATGGTTTCGATTGAAACCCCTTGCTCCTGGCCATGCGCCATCAACTTATGGGTCAAATCAACCGTCCGGTCGAGCAAGTGGCGGGTGATTCTTTCAAACTCCTCGCGGGTCACCACGATCGCAACATTGTGCAGGCCAAATTTGACGCGCAACTTATAGGAATTAAGGGATGACAGAGCTATTTTGCATTTCTCGGCTTCGCCAGTCAGTTCCTGCAATATTTGCAGATCCGCAAGAAGGTCATCGGGCGAAACGCCGGTCGCCTCTCGAAATTTCTGGGCGATGAGCGTCACCAGCTGATCGTCCCAGTCCTTGCCGCCAAGATTCTGGTCGCCAACGGTGGATAAAATGGTCCCCGGCACCCGGAGCAGAGTTCCGTCAAACGTGCCGCCGCCAAGATCGTAGACCATGATCGTCTGCCCCTCTACGGCGTCGATCCCATAAGCGAAAGCGGCGACCATAGGCTCGGGAACGACAAAGCGGACGTTCAGCCCGGCAATCGCGCCAGCTTGCCGTGTCGCCTCCTTCTCCACATTGCCAAAATAGGCGGGACAGGTGATCACCACATCCTCGACCTTTTGACCAAGCACTTGTTCGGCATCGCCAACAAGCTTTCGCAAAATGAGAGCCGACACATCCTGGGGTCGATAGTCCCTCCCATCGAAGGTGCGCACCCAGTGAGGATCACCCATGTGCCGCTTGACAGCATGTACGACCTGATCGGGAAAGGCCTTGCCGGCATCCTTGGCGCTCTGACCGGCAACAATATTGTCGGCCGACTCGAAATAGACGACAGAAGGAGTCGTGAGGGCGTTCTCGGAGTTTGGGGCGACGACGGGGCGGCCATGCTCGTCGATATAGGCAATGCACGAGTAAGTCGTGCCAAGATCAATTCCGAAGACTGGTTTCGACTCCATCAGATACTCCGTTCAACTGTCATATCCTTGGAGAGGCTGTAGGCTCGTCGGGACCAGAACGAGCGGCAGAATAGACCTTGACCTTCTCCTTGCTCAACAGCACGGAACCCTGTTCAAACCCGGGTTGCGCAGTCTCGGCAATTTTACCTGCTAATTCTGAATTCGAAGTTTCCACTGTCCCCACCGAAGCCTGTCGCCGAGGGTCGAACCGATCTTCATTGACCGCGGCGCTGAATGTTTCGACGCCCTGAGCGGCAAGAAGATCCACAATCTCATCTCGAAAACTGTCAAAGAAGCCAATGATCCGCTCTGCCGTCAGCTTGGCTGTATCTTCCCGCGAGAGGCCGCTGATAAGACGGCCCACATCGGCATGCAGCTTGATCAGGGTGGTCAGCAGCGGCCGCACAGCTTTCAGGATCAAATCGCTTTTATAGCCTTGAATCTCCTCATGCAGGCGATCAATCTGCTTTTCCTTGAAATTATCATAGGTGAGCTTTTGATTGAACGCATCAAGCAATCGCATTTCCAAACTCGATAACAGCTCCGGCACATCGGCTGCACGGTCCGGTGCCTTGCCAGGCCCGTCATTCCCCACATTGCTTGCGAGTGAAGAAGGCGCAACGGCAACAGCGGTATCCGTTGTGTCACGAGGACCGGCTTTGGGAGCCGCATCATCAAGATTTGGCGGCCTTTTCGTGGGCAGTTCGGGCCCATCAGAAGAGATTTTTTCATCCGTCATCACAAGAATACCTCTCGAGGCGGTTTTGGGCATGAGGGTTTGCGGACAGTAGATGAGCTATGCGCTTGGGGATTTCCCAAGTGGGTAAGATTCTGATTCAAGGCTGAAAAAGAGCTCAGCCTTGATTCGATGGTTTTGACCGAGGAGCAGTGGAGCGCGCAGCTCCCTTGCTCCAGGTAGGGCAGGGAAGCCCGAGCTGCCCTCCTGCATCCGATCTTTCACCAATCCCACTCAGAACCGCTTGAACCCCAGAGTTTTTGCCGCTCTAGCAGCACCGAGACCCCGTCATTCGGACGCCTACTCTTTGACGCCGCGCGTTAAGCATCCCCAAGGGTTGATTCCAGACTTGGCGCTGCACTGCGGGTCCAGCTCCAAGAATGTCGCGAATCCTCCGAAAATCATGCGCTTGCCGTCGAATGGCATGTCCGACATATCGCGTTTTAGTCTGGGGTCCGCCATAACCTTTGCGTTGACCGCATCGCGCTGCTCGCGCAAAGTATAGACAACCCAAGAAAAAATATCGATCTTGTCGTGATCGCCACCATGAAGTTACCCCCGTTCAACACTGTCCAATGTTGATCCAACATTGTGATCCATTCCAAACCGCGCGCGCCGAGAGAGGCAGCTCCTTCAAGGGAGTAACCGGCGCGCGGACGCCTAACGCTTCCTTAGTGTTGCGCACCATCGGCAGATCGGTCAAACTGTTACACTGGATTTGATTCCACTATGACGTTTGTAGTGGGACCTCTGCGTAGCTGCAGGGTCATGCGACACATTATCGAAGTCGATCCCGAAAACCTGGCTACTACAGTAATGCAATTCACGGCGCCTTGCCACCGTTGCGCTGCGAAGTCCGCTTTTTGAATAAATGGGCCAAGGAAGCCGCTTTGTAAATGACCGCTCAGGGCCGCGAGTACCTATTCAATCGACGACTGAGCCCCATTTGGCTGGTGTTCCGGAGCTGAGAAACACCTGACCCAGTTTGAGGCGCCTCAAAGGACCTTCCAAAGCTTGCCCACCCGACAGCCGGCGTGTGCTATCGCGTGCCGTCGTGAACCAAACGAACCTCGTCCTACGCGGGCCGGGGTCGATGCCACCCAGCGGATGATGAGGCGGTTCGTCGCTCAGTGTCGCCGACAGCCAACAGGTCGCGACGGGTAGTTGGTTAGAATCGGGATCACGTCCGAAGGCTGTAGGAGCGCGATGAACGATGGCGTCTGACCAATGCGAAGACCTGTTCGCAGAAGAGGGCCGCGATGATCGAAAAGCCGAGCAGAGGAAATAACAGGCCGGTTACTCCCATGATCCCCAAGACCCCGCGTGCGGTCCGCCGGTCAGCGGCGGGCGGAATGGCAAACGAGCCCTTGGGCCTGCGCTTCCACCACATAATCGGCGCGGACACCGCCAGAAGAAGGATCGCCACACAGCCGCCCAGCATGACGTAGCGGTTGATCGCTCCGTATTCCTGCCCCTGATGGACGGCAATGCCCCATTCGATTGATTTGGCCGCCGGCCCATATTGCGCAAAGCCGACGTCACCCAAAACCCGGCCGGTGTTTTGGTCGAGATAGACGACCCGCGTCTCCTCGACCCTATCGGGACGGTAGGAACCCATATAGGCGCCCCGCGGTCCGAGGGGCAGCGCCACACTGAACGGCTTCGGCAAGCCGGCTTTCGTAAAGATCGCAATCGCCTCGTCGAGCGTGATCGCAGGCGCCTTCGATGTGGAAGGCGCAGAAGCCGGCGCGGATGCTTGCTCCAAGGCCCAAGGCAGATCCGCTTTCCCATCGGCGCCATGATCATGATGGTGCGAGGCCTTCGCGGTGCCCGCTTCACCTCGGCCCAGGGCCCATTCGCGGAGGACCTCGGCGGGAGCCTCTGGCTGTCCAAGGCCAGCTGCGGTCGTCCATTGTTGGACATATTTGCCCCAGACTTTCGACCAGGGCATTCCGGTCACTGCCAGAAACAAAATCGCCAGGCTCGCGAAAAGCCCGGTCACCGCGTGAAGATCGCGCCAGAAGACGCGCGTCTTGGGTGTCGCGCGCAGGGTCACGACGCCGCCGCGCTGACCGCGCGGCCACCACAGATAGAGACCCGAGAACACGAGCACGATGGTCCAGCCCGCCGTGATCTCGATCAGACAGCTGGCCCAAAACCCAAAATATTGCAGGCTATGGAGCTTGCGGACAATTTGCATGACACCGCCATAAGCGGTCACGCCGAGCAGCCTGCCATCATAGGGATCGACGAAGGTGGTTTGGCTTGCGTGCTCACCAGTCCGAATGATCATCCGGACGGCCTGGGTTGGTTCTTCCGGCATCGTCAGTTGCAAGACCTGGCCATGCGTTGCCTCCGCCGCCCGTTGCATCAGGAGGGTCGCCGGCAACATGGGTGCCGATCGCGCCGGCACGTCTTGCATCGATCGGCAGATAAAATGATCGATCTCATTTTTGAAAAGGTAGAGTCCCCCCGTAACCGACAAAAGCACTAGAAATGGCAGCACAAGCAATCCCGCAAAGAAATGCCAGCGCCACACCGCCC
>DASQCU010000090.1:0-6228 GCA_035634575.1 Beijerinckia sp. | reverse complement strand
CATCATCGCGGGAGCGCTCTTCGGCTGGCGTTTTCTCACAAGTGCGGACAGCACCAAGGCTGCGTCGCCGCTTGTAATTCCTATTGGGCGCGCAACGGCCATTGCTTCCCTCATCATGTTTGCGGCATTGCTCTTCGGGCTGCCGCTGCTTGCCGCCACAACCTCCAATCACACAATCGAGCTTATCAACAGCTTCTATCGTTCCGGCGCGCTCGTTTTCGGCGGCGGGCATGTCGTGCTGCCATTGTTGCAACAGGCCGTCGTGCCGCCGGGCTGGATCGGCAATGATGCCTTTCTTGCGGGCTATGGCGCGGCGCAGGCGGTTCCCGGCCCGCTCTTCACTTTCGCCGCTTACCTGGGGACGGCGATGAACGCCGCGCCGAATGGCTGGACGGGCGGTCTCATCTGCCTTGTGGCGATCTATCTGCCATCATTTCTGCTTCTCCTTGGTACTCTGCCGTTCTGGGACGCGCTGCGTCATCGCACTGGGGTCCAATCCGCGCTCAAGGGCGTCAATGCGACAGTTGTCGGCATTCTGCTTGGAGCGCTTTATACGCCGGTCTGGACAAGCGCGATTTTCGCTCCCGAAGATTTCGGGCTGGGCCTTTTCGCCTTCCTGCTTCTGGTGTTCTGGCGAGTGCCGCCCTGGCTGGTGGTGATCCTCGGCGCGCTTGGCGCGACAGCGCTTGCGGCGGTCGCGTAACCTTCGTCCGAAAGCCCCGGCACCAAGCCCTCATGCTGAGGAGGGCTCGCAGAGCCCGTCTCGAAGCACGAGGGCCGGCCTGCGGTGCCTACTGGAAGTCATCCTTCGAGACGCCACTGCGTGGCTCCTCAGGAAGAGGTCGAGGCTTTTGGAAAATGCTTGATTATGCACCGCCGCCGGGATGAGAGCGGCCCGTATGCTTCTCATGCAACAACGAAAAGAAATTGAATAACTGCTCCATCAGCCATACGGCCCCACCGTGCATTTCATTCCAAGAAGCGTCCGCGACTTCCAAATCTGCAGATGTCTTCGGGTGCATCAACCTATTGCGCTTGTTTAGAAAAAGCTGAGCGTTTAACCATTCTCTGTTCCCGAAATTCGGTGCCGGCGAAAGCTCAAAAAGTTTGTAAGCAACGCGCAGCGTAAATTTGATGCGGTCGATCACATCACATTCTTTTTCTGACTGGATGACCTTTCCTTCCTTGGCTGTAATCGCAGGCACATTAGAACATTCGAAGCTAACCAGACACATTTCCCTGAGAGAATGAGCGTAGCCCTCGATGAGCGCGGCGCCGGCTCTGATAAAGTTGCGGCGCCCGGGTTGCGTTTCGTTCTCAGAATCACGCAACACCACCATGTCTGTTTGCAGGATTCGCGATAGAGCGAAATAGTCGTCCAGTGCTTTGCCCAGCCGCTCATGAGGCGAATGATTTATGTTCACAGTGACTCTCTTAACCGATCTTCGCGGCACCGTCGAATAAACCCATATAAGGTCGCACTACAACCCTCCCGAAAACTTACATTTCGAGAGGGCTGTGCGTCGGCAACCTGCTGGCGATTCTATCTTGGACGCAGAACACCGCCTGGGATCGCGGTTCCGCGTCGGAAAGCAAAGCCCCTCAGCTCTTGTGCTTCACGCAATCCTTGACGAAAGCCTCGCGCGCTTCTTTGTCCATGCCCTTGGTTTTGGGATCCGTGCGGCATTGCTCCTGCGCCGCGAGGTCGGGCCGTTCCTTCACGACGCAATCGGACACCGCCTGTTTGCCCGCCTGCCCTTTCAAGCCCTGCGTCCTGATCTCATCCTTACATTCCGCACGCACTTCCTTGGCTTGCGGCCTGGCATCCGTGGTTTTGGCAGGCGTTGTGCTTGCAACGGGCGCCTGCGTCTTCGCCACTGGCGTAGAAGGTGCAGCCGGGCTCGCGGGCGCTTGCGTTTGCGCGAGCACTGGCCCCGCGCAGAGCAGCGTCGCAATCGTGAGAACAGCGGAAATCTTCATGTGTATCTTCCCTTGTACAATCGGGCGTCGATGCCCGATCAACAGGTAAGAAAATAAGAAGGTTCAGCTGAACCGGCCTTGAACGCTTGAGCCTTTATTCCGGCGCATTCTCGATCGGATCATATTGCTTCACGTCAAAGCCGAACATCTCAAACGAGCGCTGCATATGCGGCGGCAAAGGCGCCGTGACATCGAGCATGCCGCCACGGGGATGCGGCAGGATGAGACGGCGCGCGAGAAGATGCAGCTTGCGTTCGACGCCTTCGGGGATCGCCCGCAAGGGATCGTTGCGGCGCGGATCATTCTTCGGCTTCAAACCATATTTGGGATCGCCGATGATCGGATGGCCGATCGCCTCGGCATGGGCGCGCAATTGATGCGTGCGCCCGGTGATAGGCTTCATCGACAGCCAGGCGAGGCGCGACGCCACTTTATCAACAATCGCGTAATAGGTCACAGAATGGCGGGCATCTTCCTCGCCATGCTTGGCGACCCGCATCTTCTCCAGTTTTCCCTGCGCGTCAGGGTCACGGCGCGCCGGTCTGTCATCCCCCATGCCCTCGCCTTTGGCGAGATAAAGCGAGATGCGGCCCTGCGCCGGTTTCGGCACGCCTTCGACCAGCGCCCAATAGATCTTGCGCGCCTGCCGCGAGCGAAAAATCTCGCCAAGATCGGCCGCCATCTTGCGCGTCTTGGCGACAAGCAGAACGCCCGATGTATCGCGGTCGAGCCTGTGCACGAGCACCGGCCGGTCGCCGCGCTCATTGGGCAATGAGGCCAGCATTCCATCAAGGTGCTGTTTCATGCCTGAGCCGCCTTGCACGGCCAGACCGAAGGGCTTGTTGAGGACCATCAGATCGCGATCCTCGAAGAGGATCATCTCGCGCAGCGCCTTCGCATCGGCCTCGGACACTTGCGGCTTCGGGGTGGCGGGAGCCGCAAGATCGAGCGGCGGAACGCGCACATTCTGCCCCGGCAGAAGCCGCGTTGCAGTCTTGACCCGCGCGCCATCGACACGCACCTGACCGGTGCGCACGATCTTGTTCAGATGCGACAGCGAGAGCGCCGGCATTCGCCGCTTGAACCAGCGGTCGAGGCGCATCCCCTCTTCATCTTCTGTGACTTGCAAAGTCTGTGCGCTCATGTCATCGCCCGCAGGGTATCGCGCCGGGCAAGACGCGGGGTGAAAACCAGAAGATGGGGAAGCATTGGCTCCCTATAGCGCGCCTCAGCCCCAACTGTCGATCCTTAAGAATTGCACAACGTTCAAGGTCAAGGCACCAGGGCGAGCCCTTGCACGGCGCCGAACAAAAGTTCACCATTTGTTCAGATTAGCCGTTACTATAGTGCGATTTGTATTAATACCAATTAAATTCGCCAATAAACGAGAGTTTAAAGACATAACATTTTATGTTTTCTTTATATCCATCATAATATGGAAATTACTGTAAGCTTTATGCGCTAAAGGCTTATATTTAGTGAACAATTAGATAAATTTAGTCTTCAGTATATATCTATTATATTTAACGTTTTGCAAGAAAATTTGGACTATTTGCAGCATAAATCTCCTCCATTCCAAGCATAACTCGCTCAATCGCCTGATGTGGCGGACAAAGCAGCATCGGCAAAATTGAACGATTAGGCTTAATGCTTTAAAATTTCTAAAAAATTCTGCCACATAGAATTGAGTATTGCCCTAAATGTGCCATATAAATGCTTTGCGAATTGGGGGACTGAAATGCTGAAAAGAATTGCAGTTTTGCCGGTGTGTATGCCCATGCTGGCTGGTATGCCGCAACTTGCCGGTGCGGTGGATGGATTGACGGTGCTGCGGGGCCCCGAGGTTCCAATCGCCGACAACGTTGCCAATGATTTTCCCCGCTACGACGTTACCGCGCTCTGCGGCAGCGCATGGGCGGATCAGGCGGCAAGATCAACATGCGTGCAGCGTCAGTCCAGGCTCGCTGGCCTGACTTCGCTGGGCTGGCACGAAATCCCCCCTCCGGCGCGTGCTGTTTGCGTTCAGCGCGCTGACGCCGCTGGAGCAGCCCGCTATAGCGTGCTCTATGCCTGCGCCACCGAAGCCATTTATCGGGTGCGCAGCGAAGCTACACTTGCCGGCATAGCAAATCGCGTGAAGCAGCAGCTCCAGGACAAAGAGAACCCTACAGATAATGCCGCGGTCGGCAGCATCCGGTAGGAAGTTCCAGAGGTTTTATGCCAACGGTTATTGCATATGACCGTTGGCGCACCATCGGTTGTGCGCAAGTCGGCCGCTGCGAGCGCGGCAAGCCTCTATTTGAACAGCTCGCTTTTGCCGGTCGCATAGGCATCGAGGAAGCGCCTGGCTCGCGTTCTCGCCTCCCTTGAAGGCCCTGACAGGGCAAGTTCCAGCGCGCGGTTCTCCAGCGTGTGGAAATCGATGATCTTCGACCACCGGCGCACCTGGATGAGATCATAGTCACCATCGCTCGAACAGGATCGTTCGACAGGCACATTCAACAATGCGACCAAGCTATTGGTTTGTTGCATTGCCTTTTTGGTGAAGACATAAACCTGCTGTTCCTGGTCGCATCCCCACCAGAACCATAGAATCGACGATGGAGACGCTTGCAGCCAAAGCTCGTCCGTCTTTGCCAAGCCCAGCACGCGATTGAGAAGCTGGTTTCGCAGCCCCTCGGTATATTCACCAAAATAGGTTTCCTTGGCGTCCCGCTTGGCGCGCTCTGCTGTCCAATCCTCATCGACGGAACGAAAAAAATGGCAAAGCAGAGAGATATCGCGAAGCTCGGCGATCACAGAACCGACGAGATCGCCACGGTCAAACGGAGTTTTCGTCTCCATCGCCCTCGCCAGCAGTTCATGGAGCTGCTCTTCAAGGGATTTTGCAGCGCTCGGCTCCCGCCTTTCATCCTTTGCCCGAATGTAAATTGGCGCAGCTTCCAGAATAGCTTTAAGCCAATCGCGCGTGAATGATGTGCCGCTTCGGAACGCTGCATCCAGTGATTCGATAATCTGGCGTCGAAAGCTTGGTACGTCGCCGCTGGGAAGATTTGCGATTCGCTCCTCGAGAGTCGCAAGGGCTTCCGATGGACTGACAGAACTGAGCAAGGCGGCGATTTCCACGCTCCGGACCGCGCTTTTCGGCTGCGCATCGATCTGATCTGCGTTCTCGGAAATCTTCACGCGCGGCTACCTGTTCCTATGAGAGCGCCTTCGATCTACCCGAATCGGCATCCAGATAACGCCCAGGTTAAGCAATTTGCACGGCTTCAGGATAAGTTCGCTGGAAATCCTCGGAAAACCAGTGGGATAGCTGACGAATGGAGGCCTCGGAGGGAATCGAACCCCCGTACAAGGATTTGCAGTCCTCTGCGTAACCACTCCGCCACGAGGCCTCTGTTGCGACAGCTCAACGCCAACGCGCTTCCGCCTATAGCAAAGGATGCTTGTCCCCCGCAAGGAATGGTTCGCAAAAATTGCGACGGCGAAGTGACGATTAGCGCTTTGCAAATGCCCCGCAAGCTTGCTATATGCGGCTCAGTCGCTCGCGCATGATCCCTGATAGCTCAGCCGGTAGAGCAATCGACTGTTAATCGATCGGTCGCAGGTTCGAGTCCTGCTCAGGGAGCCATTCAGCCACGCTAGCGTGTTTAGCCTCATCACCGTTCGTAGTCTTTGTCCCTCTGGCCCTTACTTGGCCTCAATCAGCCGGGCGGCATAGCGGGCCATCAGATCGACCTCCAGATTGAGCTCATCGCCTAATTGCTTGTCGCGCCAGGCCGTGACGGCGATCGTATGCGGGATGAGGAGAATCGAGAACACGTCCCCTTCGACGCTATTGACCGTCAGCGAGGTTCCGTCGAGGCACACCGAGCCCTTTTCAGCAATGAACCGCGCGAGCTCGTGCGGCGCGCGAATCGAAAAGCGCCTCATGCCGTCGAAACTTTCGACTCCGACGATCGAAGCGACCCCATCGATATGGCCGGTGACAATATGGCCGCCGAGTTCGTCGCCCATTTTAAGCGATCGCTCAAGATTGAGCCGCGTCCCGGTTTTCCAGCCCCCCGCCGTGGTTCGAGCCAAGGTTTCAGCCCCGACATCGACATCGAACCAGGTCTTATTGCCGCTCGTGCCCGTCGCAACCGCCGTCAGGCAAGGCCCATTACAGGCGATCGAGGCCCCGATGGCAATCGTCTCGGCGGGATAGGAGCAGAGAACGCGAAGGCGCCTCAGTTCGCCTTGGGC
>DASQCU010000089.1:0-4067 GCA_035634575.1 Beijerinckia sp. | reverse complement strand
ACAGCGCTTTGGAAGGTCTGCGCCGCACACTCGGGCTTGGCGATTCGAGCGGATCAAAAAATCCTTTGACGAATCTGCTCGGCGATCGCGTCAGCTTAGGCGTGCGTACCGGCGCGACCCCGGCGCAGACCGGCATCGGGGCGGATATCTCGATCTACAAACAATTCAAGGTCAAGGGCTCGATCGACGCGACAGGCGGCGCTTCCGCTGGCGTCGGCGCCGAATTTGAATGGTGAACGCGGTGCATGGCAAGAAAATCTGTTTTCAGTAGCGTCGGATGATAGCCGTCCTCCAGCGGCTAATTTGCCTTTTGTGTCCAAATTGCTGCCAAGGTTCTGATTAGGCTGGGTCGCTGACAATATCGTGAAAAAAACTATGCTGGGTCCCGGATGCCCTTCCGCTGCGCTTCAGGGCTCCGGGAAAGTGCGCACCTCTTCCCCGGCCGCAGCGAAGCGGAGAGCCGGGGCCCAGGGGCAAGGGCTTCGCCTAAAGCGCTTCGCAACATAGGTTGATTTGCGGAGAACAAGTTCGACTGGCCAGACCTCCTGGAGCTCGGCAATGGGGGCTCCCTTGATCCGCGCGAATGCGGCGGAGCATAGGCATAAAGGGAGGACTATATGCGCGAGAGGCTTTTTCTAGCGAGCTTGCTTGCTGCATTTGGGTTCATGGTCACGGCGGCCCAGGCGGAGCTTTCGCTCGCCACCAGCGGAACCGGCAATGACGTTCAGATTTTGCGAGAGGTTCTCAAGGCCTTCGAAGAAAAGACTGGCGAGAAGGTCAATATCGTCAGCATGCCGCAGTCCACTTCCGATCAATTCACGCAATACCGGCTGTGGCTTTCCGCACAAAACCCTGACGTCGATGTCTATTCGACCGATGTGATCTGGCCGCCGCAGCTCGCCAAACACTTTGTCGATTTGACCCCTTATGCGCAAGACATCATCAAAGAGACCTTTCCTTCGGTCATCCAGTCGCAGACTATCGATGGCCACTTGATCGCGGTGCCGAGTTTCACTGATACGGCCGTTCTGTTCTACCGCAAGGATCTTTTGGCCAAATATAATAAGCCCGTTCCGAAAACCTGGGCCGAGCTCACCGCGACGGCCAAGGAAATCATGGAAAAAGAGCGGGCCGCCAGTAACAAGGATATGTATGGTTTTGTCTTCCAGGGCGCACCCTATGAGGGCTTGACCTGCGACGCGCTGGAATGGGTCGCCTCGAACGGCGGCGGCCAGATCGTGGACCCGGATGGAACGATCACCATCAACAACGACAAGGCTGTGAAGGCCCTCGAATTGGCGAAGTCATGGGTTGGTACAATCGCGCCGCAAGGTGTTCTCTCTTACAAGGAAGAAGATGCGCGCGGCGTCTGGCAGCTTGGCAATGCCGTGTTCATGCGCAATTGGGCCTATGCTTATGCGCTCGGTAATTCGGCTGACAGCCCGATCAAGGGCAAGTTCGATATCGCGCCGCTGCCCAAGGGCGAAGCAGAAGGGGCAACTTCGGCCGCCGCGCTTGGCGGCTGGAATTGGGCCGTCTCGAAATATTCCAAGCACCAGAAGGAAGCCATCGAACTTGTGAAATATCTGGCTTCGGCAGCAACCCAAAAGTACAATCTCCTGGCGGGCGTCTCCGGTTTACCGACGGTTGAAGCGCTCTACGACGATCCCGATCTTAAGGCCAGGCGGCCCGATCTCGCCCTTTGGAAAGAGGTCCTCGAGCACACCGTCCCGCGTCCGTCCGCGCCGACCAAGACCAAATATAATGAAGTCTCAAGCCTGTTCTGGACTGCCGTTCATAATACGCTCGCGGGACGGGGTTCGGCCACCGATAATTTGGACCGGCTCGAAGGCCAGCTCACCGAACTTCAAGGCGGTGATTGGTAGAGGCCGACAGGCCAAGGCCAAAGGTCGAGAAGAGCGAAGTCGTCCAACGGTCATTTAGAATGGCCTTTGGCCGGTAGTGCCTTGTTTCAGGCGCCTTTGAAAGCTTCCATCAAAAACAAAAGCAATCGACGAAAGACAGATGGGCGGGCTTTCCGTACAGCAATCGGACCTCGGCAGACCGGCGAAGATCGCGGCCGGGACTGTTGCGCGCCAATCGGACGTGAACAGGCAAAGAATCCGGGCGGCCTGGCTGTTCCTTACGCCCATGCTGGCGGCGCTGGTCATTGTCGCGGCATGGCCGCTCCTCGAGTCGATCTATTTCAGCTTCACCAATGCGACGCTCGACACGCTTGACACCGCTCAATGGGTCGGCTTCAAAAACTATTTCAACGTGATCCATCTGAAGAGCGGCAAGACCTATTATTCCGGACTCCTTGCCGATCCGGGGTGGTGGAACGCTGTCTGGAATACCATTCGGTTCGCCATCGTCACGGTGATTCTGGAAACAGTTTTTGGTGTCGTCGTCGCGCTCGTGCTCAATGCCGAGTTCCGCGGGCGAGGCATTGTCCGTGCGGCGATCCTTGTTCCCTGGGCCATCCCCACCATCGTTTCGGCGAAAATGTGGGCTTGGCTCCTCAACGATCAATTCGGGATCATCAACGATATATTGATGAGACTCCACCTCATCTCGCAGCCCGTTGCCTGGACGGCTTCACCGGATACGGCCTTTGCGGCCATTGTCATGGTGGATGTGTGGAAGACGACGCCCTTCATGTCTCTCCTGATCCTGGCCGGGCTCCAGATGATCCCGCACGATATTTTCGAGGCCGCGAAAATCGATGGCATCCATCCCGTCAAGGTTTTCTGGCGTGTCACCCTTCCGCTCGTCTGGCCCGCGCTAACGGTCGCGGTCATCTTCCGCATGATGGATGCGCTGAGGATCTTCGATCTGATCTATGTTCTCTCAAACAATGAACAGACGAAAAGCATGTCGATCTTCTCGCAAGAGAACCTCTTTTCTTTCAATAAATTCGCTTATGGGTCTGCAGCCTCGACTTTCCTGTTCCTGATGCTTGCCGTGATCACCATTGCCTATATCAACCTCTCGCGTCTCGATCTCGAAGGAGGCCGCTGACATGATGAAGGCTTTGAAGCTTGGCGGCTTCTACCTGTTGGTTGGACTGATCGTTTTGCAGGCGGTCTTTCCGCTCTATTATGCGATCCTGACCTCTTTCAAATCCGGCACCGCTCTCTTCCAGATCGATTATCTGCCGGGGCGTTTTTCGCTCACGAATTACGTGGCGATCCTGCAAGGATCATTCGTTCGCAATATCTTCAATTCCGTCTGGGTTACGGGTCTGACTGTCATCTTATCCCTGTTCCTGGGCGTGACGGCAGCCTTCGCCTTGGCGCGTGTGCGTTTCCGTGGCCGCAAACTTTTGCTTCTGACCATCCTGTCCGTGTCGATGTTCCCGCAGATCGCGGTGCTGGCCGGCCTGTTCCAGCTGATCCGCGCGATCGGGCTCTATAATTCGCTGTGGTCGCTCATTTTCTCCTACATGATCTTCACTCTGCCTTTTACGGTCTGGGTTTTGACCACATTCATGCGCGAGCTTCCGATCGAGATTGAAGAAGCCGCCATTGTCGATGGCGCATCGCCCTGGGTGATCATCACACGTGTGTTTCTGCCTCTTATGTGGCCCGCTTTTGTGACAACGGGTCTTCTCGCCTTCATCGCGGCGTGGAACGAGTTTCTGCTCGCGCTGACATTCATCTCGAACGATGCGCTGCGCACCGTGCCATTGGCGATTGCCTTTCTGACGGGTTCCACAGCGCATGAAAGTCCCTTTGGGGCCATCATGGCGGCATCTGTTCTCGTGACGGTGCCGCTCGTCATCCTCGTTCTCATCTTCCGGCGCAAGATGATATCCGGCTTGACCGCCGGCGGTGTTAAGGGTTGATCCATGAATATTGCGATAGAGACGCGTACAGCAAAGCAAGCCAGTGTTCACGACCCCGAATGGTGGCGCGGCGCGGTGATCTATCAGATCTATCCGCGTTCGTTCCAGGATACCAATGGCGACGGCGTCGGCGACCTCGCCGGCGTCCGCCAGCGCCTGCCGCATCTCGCCGAGCTGGGCGTCGACGCGTTGTGGCTGTCGCCGATCTTCCCCTCGCCGA
>DASQCU010000088.1:0-2276 GCA_035634575.1 Beijerinckia sp. | reverse complement strand
CTTTTTGCGCGATCACCTGCGCGGCGGAGGCGATTTCCTGCCGGCTGCCGTAATTGAAGGCGACGACCAGCGTCAGCTTGGTATTATCCTTGGTGAGCGTCTCGGCCTCGTCGAGCAAGGCGCAAATATCGGGCTTCAGCGAGTCGCGCATGCCAATGATCTTGACCCTGACCCCGGCCTTGTGCAAGTCGCTGAGATCATTGCGGATAAAGCGCTTCAGAAGCCCCATGAGGTCGGTCACTTCCTCGATGGGCCGGCTCCAATTCTCCATCGAGAAGCTATAGACGGTCAGCGTGTCGATCCCGAAATCCAAGGCCGCGCGCACGGTGCCGCGCAAGGCTTCGACCCCGCGCCTGTGCCCCTCGAGCCTTGGCAGCCCGCGCTGTGCCGCCCAGCGGCCATTGCCATCCATGATCACGCCGACATGCGACGGCACGCCGGGCCGACGCTCTTTCGTCTCGGGCGCCTTTGCCTCAAATATTGTCGCTTCCGTGATCGAGCCCGGCATCATTTTCCCTGCTACCCAATGCGCCACGGCTGTTGACCGCCACCGCTTTTCTATTGCCGTACTATTTTCGCATCGCAGTTCTAATGGAACAGATGGTGCAACTAAGGCAAATCGGTCCGCACCCACCGATTTACCGGAAAAAACCGATTGCTTTAAATCTTAAGCCCATTCCGTTCTCAAATCTGCATAATTTCCTTCTCTTTCGTCGCCAGCGCCGCATCGACCTCGTTCACGAATTGATCGGTCACCTTCTGGACTTCAGCTGCGTGGCGTTTCTCGTCATCCTCGCTGATCGCCTTGTCCTTCAGGAGCTTTTTCAAACTGTCGATCCCGTCGCGGCGGACATGGCGGACCGCGACCCTCGCCTCCTCGGCATATTTATGCGCGACCTTGGCCATTTCCTTGCGCCGCTGCTCGTTGAGTTCCGGGATACGGATGCGCAGGATCTGCCCTTCGACCGTGGGGCTGAGGCCGAGATTCGAATCGCGGATCGCCTTGTCCACGGCATTGACCATGCCCTTGTCCCAAACCTGAACCGATAACATGCGCGGCTCGGGCACGCTGATCGTCGCGACCTGACTAAGCGGAAGCGACTGGCCATAAGCTTCGACATGCACGGGTTCGACAAGGCTTGCCGAGGCACGGCCCGTGCGCAAACCGCCCAATTCATGCTTCAAGGTGGCCACCGCCCCCTGCATGCGCCGTTTCAAATCGGAAATGTCGAATTCTGCGCTCATTGTCGAACCTTTTATGGGTCGCTCGCGCGGTTCTTGGGACACGCATCGAGAGACCACTTTTCTTGTCGAAACTTTATCTTGGGCAAAAGCCGCCCCGCCGCACGCGGTTCAGCTCCGGCCCCTGGCCTGCCTTCTTTCAGATATACCGCCGTTCCGAAGGAACAGGCAGTGCCGCTCCAGCAAATCGCTCTCATGTTAAGCGATTTGCTGGAAAGGAACCCTGAATCCTAAAGAATTCAGGGTACACGAACCGAACCCTATGGCGAGAATCCCAGTCTCGCGGAGGTTTCGCTCTTAACGCACAAACCCGAAACAGGGCTCCCCAAACCGGACGAAATCACCGATCAAAATCCAATCACCGATCAAAATCACGGTGAAACATAGGTGGCCCTTCCCTTTCCCTGGAGCGCGGCCGTGATCGCGTCCGGTTCCTCGATCGAAAAGACGATTATCGGAATCCTGTTCTCACGCGCAAGCGCGAAAGCAGCCGTGTCCATGACGGCGAGATTCTTGGCGATCGCCTCGTCGTGGGTCAGCTTTTCGTAGCGGGTGGCGGTCGGATCGCGCTTGGGATCGGCCGTATAAATGCCATCGACCTGGGTGGCCTTCATGATGAGGTCGCAAGAAAGCTCGGCTCCGCGCAAGGCCGCGCCAGTATCTGTCGTGAAGAACGGATTGCCGGTGCCCCCGGCCAGAACCACGATCCGGCCCTTGGCCAGATGATGCAGCGCCGCCTGACGTGAATAAGGCTGACAGACCGAAGGCATAGGCACGGCCGAGAGCGCGCGCGCCGGTTGTCCCTGCTTTTCGATCGCATATTCGAGCGCGAGCCCGTTCATGACGGTTGCCAGCATGCCGATCGAATCGGCGCGCGCCCGCTCGATGCCCTTGTCGGCCCCGGCGATGCCGCGGAAAAAATTACCGCCCCCAACGACAACCGCGATCTCGACGCCAAGCGCCGCCGCATTGGCAAGATCGGCGGCGATCCGGGTCAAGGTCGGTGCATCGAGCCCGTGGCTGAGGCGGCCCAT
>DASQCU010000087.1:0-2622 GCA_035634575.1 Beijerinckia sp. | reverse complement strand
GGGCGTTCCGCAACTTATGTTTTTAGTGACCCAGACTCAAGATAAAGGTAACGATCAAACGCAGTCCCTGATCGACGCCAACAAAAAACAGGCTCGCGAAAAGGACCATCATAATCACGAGCGCGGTGGTAATCAGTGTCTCGCGCCGTCCCGGCCAAGTCACCTTGCCTGCTTCCGCGCGTACATCCTGAATGAACTGGAATGGATTCGCCATGAATTTGGTGAGACCTTGCAGGAAAAAGGGAGCTGGGAAGCTTGAACTTGAGAAGTCCAGACCAAAAAATCATGGCGCGGAGCCGAAGGGCCACGCGCCGCATATTTCGCCTTATATAAGCAAGCTCCGGCCAAACGCAAATTCAATTTTTTCAGCGACAAAGCGAAAAGATCGTCCGTGGTAGCTTATCCTGGAGAAGAACCCGATCCGCTCACGTGCGATCTGGCTCCTCGGATACGGTTTTATACCCGGAATCCTTGAGGATTCCGGGTTCATTCGGGACGACGGTATATAATGAGTGGAGCCTTGGATCCAAATCGTCGCAAGCGCTCCGGCAAGGCTTTCATTGCTTGGTGAACCTCGCTATTGAAAGCTTTGCCCGGAATTGAGTTTTTTGCATCGAGACCCAGACCTGGAAGCTTTGCCTCGCACCTGAATCAGCCGAAAATCCGCCCGTTGAAGTAGAAAGTTTCTGAGAATGAAAGATCCGGCGGCGAAATTGCTTGCAAATGCCAGCACAATAGACATGGAGCTTGTCGAAGCGCTGGCAGAAGTCGTCGCCCGTCTGGGCCTTTCGGAGATCGAGGTCGCGCAAGGCGATCTGAAAATCCGCGTGGCTCGGCAGGTCTCCGCGGCCGTTATCCCGCCTATAGCCCCGGCGGCGCCGGCCGCGGCCAGCGCTCCTGTCGTGACGCCCGCGCCAGCCGGTGAACATCCGGGCACTGTGAAATCACCCATGGTCGGCACCGCCTATCTTCGGCCATCGCCTGAGGCGCCACCTTTCGTCGAAATCGGAGGACAGGTGAAGGCGGGCGACAAAATCCTGCTTGTGGAGGCGATGAAAACCTTCAACGAGATCGTCGCGCCGCGCAGCGGTATTGTGACGAGCATATTGGTCGAGGACGGGCAGCCCGTCGAATATGGGCAACCGCTTCTCGTGATCGAATAGCCTCGGACTGCCGGGACGAAAAAATGTTCGACAAGATTCTCATCGCCAATCGTGGCGAAATCGCATTGCGGATCCTTCGCGCTGCCAAGGAACTGGGGATTGCGACGGTTGCGGTCCATTCGACCGCCGACGCCGACGCCATGCATGTGAAGCTTGCCGACGAATCAGTCTGTCTTGGGCCGCCGCCCGCGCGCGATTCCTATTTGAATATACCAGCCCTGCTCACGGCATGCGAAATCACCGGTGCCGAGGCGGTCCATCCGGGCTATGGATTCTTGTCCGAGAACGCGCGTTTTGCCGAAATCCTTGCGGAGCATCATATCGCGTTCATCGGGCCCAAGGCTGAACATATCCGGCTTATGGGCGATAAAATCGAGGCGAAGCGCACAGCGGGCCTCCTCGGCATCCCTTGCGTGCCGGGCTCCAAAGGGGCAATCACGGACGATGCCGAGGCCCTCGCGGTTGCGAAGGAGATGGGCTTTCCCGTCCTCGTCAAGGCGGCGGCAGGCGGTGGCGGGCGCGGCATGAAGGTTGCCCGCTCCGCAGAGGACTTGCCTGTGGCGCTCTCGACCGCGAGGCTCGAAGCCAAGGCCGCATTTGGCGACGATTCGGTTTATCTCGAAAAATATCTTGAGCAACCGCGCCATATCGAAATTCAGGTGCTAGGCGACGGTCAGGGCAAGGCAATTCATCTTGGCGAGCGCGATTGTTCGCTCCAGCGGCGGCACCAGAAAGTCTGGGAGGAAAGCCCCTCACCTGCCCTGAACCAATCGCAGCGCCCGGAAATAGGCGAGATCTGCGCCAAGGCCATGCGTGAATTGGGCTATGTTGGTGTCGGCACAATCGAATTTCTCTATGAAGATGGAAAGTTCTATTTCATCGAGATGAACACAAGGATTCAGGTCGAGCATCCGGTAACGGAAATGATCACCGGCGTCGATCTCGTGAACGAGCAGATCAAGATCGCGGCGGGCTCACCCTTGGGCCTCACACAGGACGAGATCACCTTCAGCGGCCATGCCATTGAATGCCGTATCAATGCGGAACATCCGGCGAGCTTCCGGCCTTCCCCTGGCAAGATCGCTTATTATCATCCCCCGGGTGGGCTCGGCGTGCGCGTCGATAGTGCGGTTTATGCAGGCTATACGATTCCGCCAAGCTATGATTCGCTTGTCGGCAAGCTCATCGTGCATGGCCGCAATCGCAATGAGACGTTGATGCGGCTGCGTCGCGCCCTTGATGAATTCATTGTTGACGGTATCGACACGACCATCCCCTTGTTCCGGACATTGGTACGCAATGCCGATGTCCAGAACGGATTCTACGACATCCACTGGCTCGAGAAATTCCTTGCGACCGGTGGAATGGATGTGGAAGGCGCGTGAGTGCTCCACTTCATAGCCTTCATTGACTTGGCGCGTCACCGTCAGGGCCCAATTTGAAGGCCTTGACCGGAATG
>DASQCU010000086.1:0-2400 GCA_035634575.1 Beijerinckia sp. | reverse complement strand
CTGCCCTTTTTGCCCGCCCGCATCGGGGTCATCACTTCGCCGACAGGCGCGGTCATCCGCGATATATTGCACCGTATCGCCGATCGCTTTCCGCGCCACGTCCTCGTCTGGCCCGTCCGGGTCCAGGGCGAGACCTCGGCGGCAGAAGTTGCGGCCGCGATCACGGGCTTCAATGCGCTGCCGGATCATGGCCGCTTCCCGCGTCCGGATCTCATCATCGTCGCGCGGGGCGGCGGCTCGCTCGAAGATCTCTGGAGTTTCAACGAGGAAAATGTCGTGCGGGCGGCGGCGGCAAGCCTCATCCCGCTCATTTCCGCAATCGGCCATGAGACGGATTGGACGCTGATCGATCACGCCGCGGATCTGCGCGCGCCGACACCCACCGGCGCAGCGGAAAAAGCGGTTCCGGTACGCGCGGAACTTCTTGCCGCTGTCACTGACCTCAGCCGCCGTCATACGGGAGCGGCGTACCGGCTCCTCGAACGCCGCCACGCCGATTATCGCGCCCTTGCGCGCGCCCTTCCGCAGGCCGAAGAGATTGTCGCATTGCCGCGTCAGCGGCTTGACGGGGCCGCGAGCCGTCTCGATACCGCTCTTGCACGCGCGCGCGATCGCGCAAGCATTGCTCTCGCCCGCCTGTCGCACAGGCTCGTCCAGCAGTCACCGCATGCCCGACTGGCGCGCGCCGGCCAGCGGCTCCTGTCGCTTGAGCAAAGACTGCGGCGCTGCATTGAGGTTGGCACCGAAAGGCGCGAGCAAAAGCTTGGCGAAGCGCACAGAAGGCTCGGCCGCGCCTTCGCGGCGCGGATCAAATTCGAGGATGCGCGCACGGCGCACTCACGGCATCGTTTGGAGGCCCTCGACCGGCGCTTCACACAAGGATTCGCGGCCAGTTTCGCGAAAAAGCAGGCACGGCTCTCGGCCCTCGGTCAGCTGCTTGGAACGCTGGGTTATCGCCAGGTTCTCGCGCGCGGTTTCGCGCTGGTGCGCGACAGCGAGGGCAAGCCCTTGCATCTTGCGGCCTCTGTCGCGGATGGCGCAAGACTCGACATAGAATTTGCCGATGGCCACAAACCCGCGATCGCCGGTGAGAGCGCCATGACGCCCGTCAAGCGCACATCAGGCAAGGGACGAAAGAACAACGGGCAAGACTCGCTCTTTTGAAAAGCCTCGAAGGACCCGCCGCTGCCGGACGCCCTTCAAATCTGCATGGAGAAGACGTGGCCAAGATCCATCTTATCTGCCGCAATCCGCTGCACCTGACCGCTTTGAACCCGCCAGAGTTCGCAAGCGGCTACTGGACCTTTTACGAAGCGGAAGCGGCGAAGCTCGTGAACGGGAGCTTGTATCTGCACAAGACCAAAGCCGAGCCCTCCTATTTTGGCGGCATTATTACGGGCTACCGCTTCGCCTCCGAGGCCGAGCCCTATCCGGGCAAGATCATTTTCACCGTGGCCTCTCAACCATCTTGCGAAAACATTCCCTGGGAGGGGGATAAACATCCGATGGCCTGGATGGGCGGCATTCTCGACGATTGATATATACCGCCTTCCGTAGGAACAAGCGGTGCCACTCCAGCAAATCGCTCTCGCGTAGCCGATTTGCCGGAAAGGAACCCTGAGTCCATCAAGAATTCAGGGTATACCAAGGATCGCAAAGGACGATCCTTATCCCCTTCTCGAATTCCTTTTTTTCAAAGGGTTGGTGGAAATTCGAGAGGGGGACCGGAGTCAGCTATTATGACCGTTTTGTAAAACCTGCATCCAAGGGTTTGCGGGGTACATAAATTTGAAGTTTTTCACATTTAAGAATAAGTGCTATAAGCAAATGGCGGATTTCCGTACCATTTCGAAATGCTATCATTGGAGTTGCGCTAGCGGTCAGACACATTTTTGCTTAGAGTCTGACGGCTTCCACGAAGAGCTTAATGATTTATGAATTCGCCTAAACATGCTAACAGCCGATTGACAAACCTTTCGTCTCATGCGGGCAAGAGACTGTCACAGGCCTTGCCCGCGAGGCCGCCTTCCGCGGACGGGCTGAGTATAGCCAGGCTGCTTCAACTCGATGCAAATCTCTCAGAAGAATCATTAAACAGTTTCATTGAATTTATCAGACAACACTACGAGTTAAAAAATATAGCCTATCTTTGCCCTGGATTTCCGGGCAGGACGATTACAGACCCATTCCTGCTGGTAACTTACCCTGATGAATGGGTTAAGCATTATCAAGATCGCGGATATGTCACGCTTGACCCTGTGATCAATATAGGGGCGCGTTCTCTCTTACCGATTGATTGGGCCAAGCTTCCCAGGTCTCAGCCAAAAGTTCGCAAATTCTTTGGAGAAGCGAATGAATTTGGTGTCGGGCGTCAAGGCCTGACCGTCCCTGTTCGCGGGC
>DASQCU010000085.1:0-9374 GCA_035634575.1 Beijerinckia sp. | reverse complement strand
ACATTGGTCTGCGGATCGAAATGATAATCCCACACATTTTCGAGGAGCATGGTGCGGGTCACGACCTGCCCCGCATGTTTCATCAAATATTCGAGCAGACGGAATTCACGCGGCTGCAGGATAATCTCCTTGCCATCGCGCATCAGCTTATGGGCAAGACGATCGAGTTCAAGCCCGGCCACCCGGTAAATGGTCTCTTCGCCAGCGCCCGGCTGTTTGCGCCGCGCCAAGGCTTCGGCCCGCGCCAGAAGCTCGGAAAAGGCATAAGGCTTTGCAAGATAATCATCGCCGCCCGCGCGCAAGCCCTTGACGCGATCATCGACCTGACCGAGCGCCGAGAGGATCAGGACCGGCGTATCGACCTTTTGCGCCCGCAAGCCGCCGATCAATGAGAGCCCGTCGAGCTTGGGCAACATACGATCGATGATGAGCACATCATAGGTTTCGACTCGGGCACGATCATAGCCCTCAAGACCGTCTGCGACATGATCGGCGACGTGGCCAGCCTCGCGAAAAGCCTTGACCATATAATTGGCCGCTTCAGGGTCATCTTCAACGATGAGGATACGCATAAGCGACATATAGCGCCTCCTTGCAAAAAACGGCAGGCCAGGACATTTTTCCTGGCCTGCCGCATCCTGACCGGCGCACAACGGGGGGACTTGGCGCCAGCCCGGGGAAGCCTGCCTGCTTTTAAGAAGCCTGGCTGGTCGCAATAGCGACAAAATGCGTGCCCTCGGCGGTCTTCACCCGGAGCAGCACGGCTTTGCGGCCATCCTTCTTCGCGTCACTCAGGATCGAGCTGATTTCGGAAGGCCGGCTAACCGCATGGCCGCCCGCTTCGAGGATGACATCGCCGACCTTCAAGCCCTTTTGCGCGGCGATTCCCTCGGGATCGATATCGGCAACGACCACGCCATCATCGCCTGCGCCAGGAACCTGACTTGCTGGCGCAAGCGCAAGGCCAAGGCTCGCGAGCGAGCTCTTCTCCTGAGGCCTGCTCATCTCAAGCTTGGCTTCCTTGTCATTCGGCAAATTGCCGAGTTTGACCGAGACGTTCTTTTCCGAACCATCGTGCCAATAGAGGAGATCGGCGCTCTTGCCGGGTCCGAGCGCCGCCACCTTACGGGCGAGTTCGCGCGGACCATCGATCCGCTCGCCATTAACACCAAGGATCACGTCGCCCGACTTAATGCCCGCCGCAGCGGCCGGGGAATTGGCCTGCGCCTCGGCAACGAGCGCCCCCTTGTTCGATTTCAGTCCGAGACTATCGGCGATTTCCGCAGTTACCGGCTGGATCTGCACACCGATCCAGCCACGGGCGACCGTCCCCTTGTCCTTCAACGAGGCAATAACATTTTCTGCGACTTCGGCGGGAATGGCAAAGCCAATGCCGACGCTGCCGCCCGAAGGCGAGAAGATCGCGGTATTGACGCCAACCACCTGGCCTTGCGCATTGAAGGTCGGACCACCCGAATTGCCGCGATTGACCGGCGCATCAATCTGCAGGAAATCGTCGTAGGGACCCGCGCCAATGTCGCGGCCGCGCGCCGAAACGATACCCGCGGTCACAGTGCCGCCGAGGCCGAAAGGATTGCCAACCGCGATCACCCATTCCCCCACGCGCGGCGTCGAGGGTGCAAAATCGACATGCGGATAATCGCCCGCTTCCTTGATCTTCAATAAGGCGAGATCGGTTTTCTTATCGGTTCCGACGACCGTGGCCGAAACGGTCTTTCCATCGTCCATGGTCAGGGCGACTTCGGTCGCATTTTCGACGACGTGATTATTGGTCACGACATAGCCATCCCGCGAGATGATAAATCCCGACCCCTGCGCCTGGCCCATATGCGGCTTGCTAGGCCGGTTGAAGGGCATGCCTTGCTCTCCGAAACGCTTGAAGAAGCGCTCCAACGGATCGCCAGGAGCGAAATGCGGCATGTCGGCTTCATCGCCGGCGTCGGCGGTCTCGGCAATCTTGACCTTGACGGAGACAACCGCACCACGCACATGATCGACGACATCGGCGAAGGAGACAGGACCGATAACCTGAGCGCTCGTCTCGGTCGCGGCGGCATTGGCCGGATGCGGACTCATGAACGTATTGGCAAGCGCTCCCGTCAAGGCAACAGCCGCCACCGTGCCGAGCAGCGCCACGCGAACGGCTGGCCTCCGGCGCGGTGCGCCGGTCTCTTCCGGCCGGGGGGACTGAAAATTGGACATGCTTACATCTCCATTACAAGAAGCACACACGCGAGAGCGCGAATAACTGAGCAAGTTTGATGTAGTCTAAGATGGATGAGTATGGCTTACGCCACCATTTCGGCGGGATGAAACTTTGGTAACATAGGCTCAATGGTGGACGGCATAAGCATGATGCGCTTACGCAGCATATTGCGCTGGGTCCCGGATTCCCTTCCGCTACGCTCCAGGGCTCTGGGAAAGCGGAGGGCACTTCCCCGGCCGCAGCGAAGCGGAGAGCCGGGGCCCAGGGCAAAGGGAACGTTCTTCCGTGCGCGAGGAATTGGGCGCAGGTTCAAGGTTGTGAGCGCGGCTCCTCGCGAAGCAGAGCTTCGAGGCGCACGCGTTCGGCTTCGGTGAGCCCCTCCACCGCTTGCCCCTGCGAATGCTGCCGCCTTGCGAAAAGCCAGATCGCAGCCCCGCCAGCGAGCAGGACCAGGAAAGGCGCTCCCCAAAGCAGAAATGTCTCCAGCTTGAAGGGCGGTTTCAGAAGGATGAAATCGCCATAGCGCCGGACGAGAAAAGCACGGATCTGCGCATCGCTATCGCCCGCCTTCAAACGCTCGCGGACAAGCAGCCGCAGGTCGCGGGCGAGATCGGCGTGGGATTCGTCGATCGATTCATTCTGGCACACCATGCAGCGCAGTTCGGCCGAGAGATGTCTCGCGCGCGCTTCGAGTTTCGTGTCGGACAAGACTTCGTCAGGTTCGACCGCCATCGCGCGGATGGGTGCCAGAACGAGCAAAACGAGGAAAGCGAAACGCACAAGAAACATCGTCATTCCGCCGGTAGCGGGCTTGGAACACCGGTCTTGCGTACGCGGCGCGCGATGCCAATCCGCAAGCGCCGGTCGCTCAATGAGAGACATCCGCCAAAACCCATGATCAAGGCGCCGATCCAGATGAGCGTAACAAGCGGCTTCCAGAAGAGGCGTGCATTGACGGTCCCCTCGGGCGAAGGCTCGGCAATGCTCATATAGACTTGGCCCAAACCGAGCGTTGCTATCCCCGCCTCTGCCCGGCTCATGCGGCGGGCCGGATAAAAGCGATTGGAAGGTTCGATCACCGCCTGTTCCACGCCGCCCAGGCGAATAATCGTGCGCCCGGCAATCTCGGAATAGTTCGGGCCCTTGCGCGGGTCCAAACTCTGCAAGGTCAGTTCATAAGGCCCGATCTCAATGGTCTGACCGGGTGTCAAGGCGGCAATTTTCTCGGCGCCCCAGCCGGTTGCGGCAAGGCCAAGCAAAGTCACGCCAAGGCCCGCATGGGCAAAGCCCGTTCCGAAGGCCGAACGCGGCAGGCCAAGCGCCCTCTGACCTGCCGTGGCGAGCGTGGCACCCCGTCCGAACACGCGGGCGCCGAGATCGGCAAACGAGCCGATGATGGTGAAGACCGCGAGACCCGACAGGATCACGCTTGCCACGGGACCGCCGCGCCACGCGGCAAAGGCGAGCGTGGCAGTGCATCCGGCAAGAATGGCGATCAGCAGCCTTTGCGCCGCGCCAAGAAGATCGCCGCGTTTCCAGGCGAGAGTCTGGCCAAAGGGCATGGCCACGAAAAGCGGGATGAACAAAGGTACGAAGGTCGCATTGAAGAAAGGCGCGCCGACGGAAATTTTTTCACCCGTCAAGGCTTCGAGCGCGAGCGGATAGAGCGTGCCGACAAAGACGGTCGCGCAACAGGTCGTGAGCAGAAGATTGTTGAGAACGAGCGCGCCTTCGCGCGAAACCGGGGCGAAAAGCCCACCCGGCCGCAAGGCGCTCGCCCGCCAGCCAAAAAGCGCCAGCGATCCGCCGATGAACAGGAGAAGGATCACAAGAATGAAAATGCCGCGCTGCGGATCGCTCGCGAAGGCATGGACCGAGATGAGCACGCCGGAGCGAACCAGGAATGTTCCGATCAGCGAGAGGGAAAAGGCGAGAATGGCGAGAAAGATCGTCCAGATCTTCAACGCATCGCGCTTTTCCATCACCGCCGCCGAATGCAGAAGCGCGGTCGCGGCAAGCCAGGGCATCAGCGAGGCATTCTCGACCGGGTCCCAGAACCAGAAGCCGCCCCAGCCCAGCGTGTAATAGGCCCAATAAGAGCCCATGGCTATGCCAAGCGTCAGCGAGATCCAGGCGATGAGGGTCCAGGGCCTGACGAAACGCGCCCAGACCGCATCGATTCGGCCCGAAATCAGCGCCGCCGCCGCGAAGGAGAAGGTCATCGAAAGGCCGACATAGCCGAGATAAAGCAAGGGCGGATGAATGGCGAGGCCGGGGTCCTGCAAGAGCGGGTTCAGATCATCGCCTTCGATCGGCGGCATGGCGAGCCGCGCGAAAGGATTGGAAGTCAAAAGGATGAAGAGAAGAAAGGCCGCCGCAATCCACGACTGGACGCCAAGCACATTGGCCTTGAGATCGTCCGGCATGGCGCGCGAAAACAGAGCCACGGCGGCGGCAAAAACCGACAAAACCAGGACCCATAAAAGCATCGAGCCTTCATGGTTTCCCCAGACACCACTGATCTTATAGATCAGAGGCTTCGCGGAATGCGAATTCTCGACGACATTGGCGAGCGAGAAGTCGGATACGACATGCGCATAGGTCAAGGCCAGATAGGCAAAGGCCACCAAAGCGAATTGCGCCAGCGCGGCGGAAGGCGCAACCGCCATCAAACGTTGATCGCGTGTGACGCTGCCCCAGATTGGCAGGACCGAATTGATCAGCGCGATTGCAAGCGCCAGGACAAGCGCGTAATGGCCGGTTTCCACGATCATCTTGGGAGCCCGATCGAAAGATTATTGCGGCGCATAAACAAACCTCATCTCACCGTTGCAGCCTGCGCGCCAGCCGAGGCGCCTGCGGATACGCCTTCCTGCCAGAGACCTTTCTTCTTCAAGGCGTCGGCGACCTCGCGCGGCATGTAGCGTTCGTCATGCTTGGCGAGGACGCTATCGGCATGGAAAAGGTGGTCTTGATCGAGCGCGCCTTCGGCAACCACGCCCTGCCCTTCCCGAAAAAGATCGGGCAAAAGGCCGGTATAAGTCACCTCGACGTCCTGGGTGTTGTCGGTGACAGCAAAATGCACCGTCTGATTGGCCTCACGCACCAGCGAGCCGGGCTTGACCAGACCGCCAATGCGCAGCCTCGAACCGGCGCGCGGCGCCTTCGCAGCCAATTCGCTCGGGCCGTAGAAGAAGACGATGTTGTCGCTCAGCGCGAAGAGCATCAATCCAATGGCAAGGCCGAGCACGCCAAGCGCTGATGCGATCAATACAAGCCGGCGCTTCTTGCGCGTCATGACGAGCCTATCCTCCGAGACCAAGTTCGCGCGCGAGCGCTTCAATACGGCCCATCGCCGTCGCATCGCCCGCGAGATTGCGCCGGGCATCGCTCAAGGCGGTGCGCGCCTTGGCGTCTTCCTGTAAAACTCTATAGGCGCGAATGAGACGAAGCCAGCCTTCGAGATCCTGGCCGTTTTGGGTCAGTCGCGCAGCAAGACCATCAACCATGGCGTGGATTGTCGCGTTGCGCTCGGCCTCGGGCATCGCGACGACAGCCGCCGCCTTGTCGCCGGTTTTGTCTTCGCTGGTGTTATCCTCATCCCCAAGCGCCGCGAGGCGCTGGCGCAGCGGAACGGCCCAGGGCGCGCCGTCCGGCGCATTGGCGAGAAGCTCGCTCCAGATTTCCTTCGCGCGCAGCTTGTCGCCGGCCTGCTCGGCGGCAAGGCCGAGATAAAAATGAGGTTTGACGAGCGCGGGATTGGTGCTCAGCGCCATCTCGAATGATTTTTGCGCTTCCGGCGTGACAGTCCCATCAGCGGCAAAGACCATGGCTTCGGCATAGGCACTGCGCAAATCGGCGTTCTCACCGAGAAGCCGCAGCGCCGAGGCATAGGCACGCAGGCTATCCTCAACACGGCCAATCCGCAGATAGATCGGCGCCAAAACTTCATAACCGCGCCCGTCATCCGGGTTTTGTTTCAAATGCGCCTCGACCTTGGTCACCGCCGCCATCACATCGAGGTTGCCAGGCCTTGCCTTGAGACGCGCTTCAAGCGGCGAATCGGGGAGGTTCGGACTGCCCACCCGCGAATAAAGGCCAAGAGCCAGGGCCGGCACGAAAAACAAGGCGGCGAGCGAGCCAAAACGCACAGCCATGCCGGATTTCTGCTGTGCCGGCGACTGCCGTTCCGCGACGGCCATCAGGCGCCGGGCGGCCTCCGCCTTTGCCGCCTCCGCATCTCGCTCAAGAACCAGTCCGCGCGCGGCGTCGCGGTCGATTTCCGCCAATTGCGCCTTGTAGAAGGCTATGTCGATCTCGGCCGCCCCCCTCTCGCGCGGTTTTTTCGCGAGTGGCCAGAGAATGCTCAACACGGCGGCGCCGGTCAAAAGTGCAAAAATCACCCACAGCATGGAAACTCTATATAATTAGAGAATTTAAAGCCTGTAAAGCCGCCTACACTCTCACCGGAACGATTTAGCGTTCCCTTCCCGGTAAAATCGTTATTTGATCGCGATTTTACAGGGCTAAGGCTCCCGGTGAAACGGCGATATACTGTCACAAGGGCGGTGCCGGCAATGTCGCAATGGGCAATCGCAGCTCTGCTCTTAATCCTCCTTGTGGACTCGCGTCGAGCGTAAGCGACCCGCCATAAAGTGCTGCGAGATCGACCACGATAGAGAGGCCAAGCCCTGACCCGGGTTTTGTTTCGTCGAGCCGCTTACCGCGGCGGATCGCTTCCTCGCGAAACTGCGGCGCGAGGCCCGGTCCATCATCATCGATCACGATGCAAAAAAAGGCCCTATCTGCGATGCCGGAGGAAGCCTCTGCCGAAACCGTAATCGAAACTTCGCTCTCCGCCCATTTGCCGGCATTATCGACAAGATTGCCGATCATCTCCTCAAGATCCTGACGTTCCCCCATGAACCGGATAGAGTCAGAGACGCTTGCACGGAAATCAATAGCCCGATCGCGGTAGATTTTCTCAAATGTGCGGACCAAAGCTTCAACGACCGGGGCCACCGGCGTTGCGTTGCCAATCGTTTTAGCGCGAACCGCCGCGCGGGCGCGATCGAGATAATAGGCAACCTGATCGCGCATGATTGCCGCCTGTTCCTGCACCTTCGCGGAGAAGGCGCTGTTATCCACCGCCGCCTCGTTGACGATGACGCTCAGCGGCGTTTTCAGCGCATGCGCGAGATTGCCGACCTGGGTTCTCGCCCGTTCCACCACTTCGCGATTGGCGCCAATGAGCAGATTGAGCTCTCCCGCAAGCGGCGCAATATCGCGCGGAAAAGCGCCTTCGATCTTCTCGCGTTCGCCCCGCCGGATCGCCGCAACGCCCTCCTGCAAGCGGCGCAGCGGTTGCAAACCATAGTGAAGCTGCAGCGCGGTCGAACCGACGAGCGCCAGGGAGAGCAGCAAAAAAGTCATGACGAGATCCAGCTCGAAGCGATTGATCTGCTTGTCGAGATCTTCCGTCGTCGCCGCGACCTGAACGAGATAGAGTCCCTGGTCTCCAGTATCGATCACCCGTTCGACCATCCGCAAGCGGCGGCCATCCGGCCCCTTCACATAGCCGCGCCTCGCGCCGCCGATCCCCGCCTCGACACCTTGATCGGCAAGCTTGGGCAGGCGCGCGGCAAAGAGCGAGCGTGAGCTGCGGATGTCCGGGTTATCGCCGTCCAACCGCGTGATCTGCCAATACCAGCCCGACAAGGCGAGTTCGAATTGCGGATCGCCGAGCTGGCCGGGTTCCGTCCGGGTTTCGTCACCGGGCGTTGCTATATCGGCGACGAGCGCGCGCAGATAGACGCCGAGGCGCTCGTCGAAATTGGCTTCCGCCGTGCGCCGGTAAATCGCCGAAAGCACGAGACCTGCGATCAGCAGAATCGTGAAGCTCAGGAATGCGGCCGACAGGAACAGCCTTGCCGCGATCGATCGCGTCCCGATCGATCGGCCAGCCACTGGCGATCGTTGGAAAAGCGCCACGTCAGTGATCGGCGGCAGGGCCAGCCTTCGCCGGCTTCCCGCCGCTCTTCCCCTCAGCTTTATCCTCCGGGGGTGCCAGAAGATAGCCAAGCCCGCGCATGGTCTGAATGATATCGACACCGAGTTTCTTGCGCAGACGGCCGACGAAGACCTCGATCGTATTGGAATCGCGATCGAAATCCTGATCATAGAGATGTTCAACGATTTCGGCGCGCGAGACCACACGGCCCGCGTGATGCATCAGATAAGACAGGAGCCTGTATTCATGCGAGGTCAGCTTTATCGGATTGCCATCGACGCTGACACGGCCCGCCCTTGTGTCGAGACATACCGGACCGCATGAAAATTCATTCGTCGTATGGCCGCTGGCGCGGCGCAGGAGCGCTCGCAGCCGCGCCAGAATCTCCTCCATGTGAAAAGGCTTTGCGACATAATCATCGGCGCCTGCGTCGAAACCCTGCACCTTGTCGCTCCAGCGGTCGCGCGCGGTCAGGATCAGGACCGGCATGATACGGCCAGCCTTGCGCCAATCCGCGAGAACCGAAATGCCGTCTTTTTTCGGCAGGCCCAGATCGAGAACAATGGCGTCATAGGGCTCCGTGTCGCCGAGGAACCAACCCTCTTCTCCGTCAAAGGCACGATCGACGACATAACCCGCCTGGCCCAGCGCCGTGACGATCTGCCGATTGAGATCCTTATCGTCTTCGACCACGAGCAGGCGCAATTAGTAAACTCCTTGAGACTTCTGCCGCCGCCAACTGCGTCGCTTCGCGATCCGCGGCAATTCAACGTCCGTTGCGCGGTTCAATGTGCTCGGCGCGCGGTTCGATACGGGGCGGTTCATTGCGTGGTTCATTGCGCGAGCCGACAAGTTCGCCATTCTGCGCATTCAGGAAAATATGAATCACATGACCATCCCGCCGCAACAGGCTTATTTCATAAACAAGATCATCGCTCCAACGGCAAAGCCTCGCACCGATCGGCTCCGCCTGCCAGCGGGCCGCCGCGCCTTGCATCAAACGAAACGGTTCGAAAAGCTTGTGCGAAACGATTTTCTCGCGCGTCTCGGCTGCCGAAAAGCAGGCACGCTCCTTCTTCTCAGGGTCGGCGCTTGCAACGGGCATGAGGCTGATAAGACCGGCGCTCAATGCCAGGA
>DASQCU010000084.1:0-4190 GCA_035634575.1 Beijerinckia sp. | reverse complement strand
CGAGGAAACCGGCGAGCAGGCTCTTGGCGTCGGAGCCGATCCTGAGACCCGCCGCGCGATGCTCGCTTTCGATCAGGGCCAGAACTTCCCTGGCGCCATCCGGATAGCATTCGATCGCTGCCGCATTCTTGTCTCGCTCGCAAAGCTTGCGGAGTGCGGCGTCCTTCTTGAGCGCGCCCGCCTCAATGACGATCGTACAATCGCGCGGCGGTGCGGCGAGAACCGGCTCAAGAGCATTGAGAAAAGCTTTGCCCTGCGCCTCGATCCAGATCGCCCGTCTCCCGCCAAAGAGCGGGATCGTATTGGCTTCATCGGCAAGCCGGAGCGGATCGGCCGCGAGTTCATCGCCATCGATGCGCAGGAGCTGGAAAGGGTCCTTGGGGTCCTCGATCGCCTGCCCGATGATCGCCTTGGCGCGCTCGGTGACGAGGCCCGCATCGGGTCCGAACACCAGATAGAGGAACATATGCACTGGGGGCCGGGAGAGGAAACGGTCGGCCTCAAAGCTTTTGACTGCGACCATGCCACGCCTGCCTGGAGCATGTCCTCGAATAGTGTTTACATCGGTTCTTTATCCGCGCGCGGCGAGCGCTGCGGCGAGGCGGATGCGGATCTGGTCGGCGATGAGTTTCGCATCGCGGATTTCGGCATCGCGCGCGGCACGAAGATTGGCAAATCTGTTGCTGTTGCGATCATAGCTCGCGACCACGACCTCGGTGCCCTTGGTGATCGGCTCACCCCCGGTCGCCGGGATCAAGCGAAAATCGGCATTGACCACGACGGTGCCTGCGCTTGGATAGCCGCTCACCGTATCGATCAGGGGCGTCTGGACATTTTCACGCAGGGTGACAAAAAGCCTGTATTTCGGCGGCACCTGCGAGCCGGTGCCGTTCAGGGCAAAGATCAGCTCATTGCCGACATAATGGCCGAGGCGGTCGGGAATAGGCTCAACCGCAATCTCCTGCAATTCCCCCGCGACCGTCGATCCGCCCTCGCTCAATGGCCCGTAAAGCGGCTGCAGACAGCCGGACAGGGCGAGACTTGCGACCATCGTGGCAAGGGCGCCGATGAGGCGGCACCGGGCCTTGTGAGGTTCAGGCAACGACATTCACGATCCTCTGCGGAACCACGATAATCTTCTTGACCGGCTTGCCTTCGAGCGCGCGCTGGACACCCTCCAGGGCGAGCGCGGCGGCCTCGATCTCGCTCTGCGCGGCCTCACGCCCGATGGTGAGATCGGCGCGTTTCTTGCCGTTCACCTGGACCGGCAGATTGATCGTATCCTCGATGACGAGCGATGGATCGGCGATTGGCCAAGGCGCCTCGCTGACCGGCCCGGTCTGGCCCAACACGGTCTGACCTAAGCGCGCCCAGCATTCCTCGGCAAGGTGCGGCATCATCGGCGCGAAAAGCCGGATCGTGATCGAGGCCGCCTCGCGGAAGGCAAACCGGAGATCCTCGCCAATCGTCTCGGTCTCGATGGCGCCAATGGCAGCGGACAGCCGATTGGCGAGATCATGGACCTGCGCAATCGCACGATTGAACCGCAGCCGTTCGACATCTTCCTCGACTTTGATCAGCGCGCCATGCGCGGCCTTGCGAATCGCCGCCGCCGCAGGGGAAATTTCCGCTGGAAGCGGCAGATCCACCTGACCGCCGAGCTCGGTCAATTCACCTAAGAGACGCCAAAGCCTCTGCACGAATTTGGACGAACCCTGAACTCCTTCCTCGGTCCAGATCACGTCGCGCTCGGGGGGAGAATCAGACAGCACAAACCAGCGCGCGGTGTCGGCGCCATAGGTCGAGATGATCTCATCGGGATCGACCGTATTGCGCTTCGATTTCGACATTTTCTCGATCGCGCCGATCTCGACTTCCTCACCGCTGCCGAGCTTATAAGCGCAGCGGGCAGCGCCCTGCCCTTCAAACCGCAGCTCTGCGGGAAAGACCCAGGCGCCATCCTTGGCCCGGTAGGTCTCATGGACGACCATCCCCTGCGTGAAGAGCCCCGCGAAGGGCTCCTTCAGCTGGCCCGCGTGACCCGTCGCCTGCATGGCGCGGGTGAAGAAACGCGCATAGAGAAGATGCAGAATCGCATGTTCGATCCCGCCTATATATTGATCGACCGGCAGCCAGTGATCCACTGCCTTTGGATTGGTCGGCTCGTCAGTATCCCACGGATCGGTGAATCGCGCGAAATACCAGGACGAATCGACGAAAGTATCCATCGTATCCGTCTCGCGGCGCGCGGGCGCGCCACATTTCGGGCAGGCGACATGTTTCCATGTTGGATGCCGGTCGAGCGGATTGCCGGGCTCGTCGAAACTCACATCCTTGGGCAACACGACGGGAAGATCGGCGGCGGACACCGGCACCGGGCCGCAGCTCTCGCAATGGATGATCGGGATCGGGCAGCCCCAATAGCGCTGCCGCGAAATGCCCCAATCGCGCAGGCGGAAATTGACCTGCCTTTTGCCTTGCGGACGATTGCCGATCGCAACCGCCTCAAGGCGTTTGGCCACTTCCTCCTTGGCGGCCTCGATGGTGAGCCCATTGAGGAAGCGTGAATTGATGAGTACACCCTCGCCATCATAGGCCGTATCGGTGATCGTAAAAGTGGCAGGATCGACGCCCGGCGGACAGACGACCGGGGTATTGCCCAGGCCATAGGCATTGGAAAAGTCGAGGTCGCGCTGGTCATGCGCAGGGCAGCCGAAAATCGCTCCCGTGCCATAATCCATCAGGACGAAATTCGCCACATAGACCGGCAAGGTCCAATCCGCATCGAAAGGATGATGGACCTTCAGTCCCGTGTCATAGCCCTTCTTCTCGGCAGTCTCGAGGACCGCGACGGAGGTTCCCATGCGCCGGCATTCGGCGATAAACTCGGCCAGCGCCGGATCAGCCTTTGACTGTTCCAAAGCCAGCGGATGATCGGCGGAAATGGCCATGAACCTCGCGCCAAACAAGGTATCTGGACGGGTCGTATAGACTTCAACCTCACGCGCGTCTGAATCCGCACCGGGCGCGAGTTCAAACCGCACCAACAGACCTTCCGAGCGGCCAATCCAATTCGCCTGCATGAGGCGAACCTTGTCTGGCCAGCGGTCAAGCCCGTCGAGCGCGGCCAGAAGATCCTCGGCGTAATTGCTGATCTTCAGGAACCATTGGGTCAGTTCGCGCTGCTCGACAAGCGCGCCCGAGCGCCAGCCGCGTCCGTCGATCACCTGCTCATTGGCGAGCACCGTATGATCGACCGGATCCCAATTGACCTTGGATTGCTTGCGGTCGACCAATCCCGCCGCGAGAAAATCCAGAAACATCCTTTGCTGATGCTTGTAATAAGCCGCGTCGCAGGTCGCGATCTCGCGCGACCAGTCGAGCGAAAGGCCCATGGATTTCAGCTGGGCGCGCATGGTCGCTATATTGGCATAGGTCCATTCGGCCGGATGACTCTTGTTCTGCATCGCGGCATTTTCGGCGGGCATGCCGAACGCGTCCCAGCCCATCGGATGCAGCACATTGAAACCCTTGGCCCGCTTGTAGCGGGCGATCACATCGCCCATCGTATAATTGCGGACATGGCCCATGTGGATGCGCCCCGACGGATAGGGGAACATCTCGAGCACGTAATATTTGGGGCGGGAATCCTCGTTGACCGTCCGAAACGTTCCCGTTTCCTCCCAAATCCTCTGCCATTTGGGTTCCGCTTCGCGGGCGTTGTAGCGCTCGGAGTCCATGCGTGTGTTCGTCAATCTTTTTGGGAAAAGGGCCAATTTGAGGGTACACAGCATTATTGGGGGAGCGGGTCAATCACCTTCCCTGCTGAATGAGAGGCCGCAAGCTTTGCCACAGACCCTGAATGAGCTGCAGTCCAGCATCTCCCGCCACTATGAGATAAGTGAGCGGATCGCCCGCGCGGCGCGCGATGCCGGACGCTCGCCCGAGGACGTAACTCTCGTCTGCGTTTCGAAAACCTTTGGGGCCGACGAGATCAGGCCCGTGCTGGCTGCCGGACAGCGGGTTTTTGGCGAGAACCGCGTCCAGGAGGCGATGGAAAAATGGCCCGAATTCAAGGCGAAATATAAAGACCTCGAACTTCACCTGATCGGTCCCTTGCAATCGAACAAGGCGGCGGAGGCGGTTTCCTTCTTCGACGTGATCGAAACCGTGGATCGCGAGAAAATCGC
>DASQCU010000083.1:0-9317 GCA_035634575.1 Beijerinckia sp. | reverse complement strand
TATGCCATGGGTGCGCGGGAGGCGGGCTATGTCATGCTTCGCCTGCCGCTCGAATTGCGCGATCTTTTTGGGGAATGGCTCGTCGAGCATTATCCCGAAAGGGCGCGGCATGTCCTCGCTCTCGTGCGCTCGGTGCGCGGCGGCAAGATCTATGATTCGACCTTCGGCAAAAGGATGACGGGGTCTGGTCCCTATGCCTGGATGATCGGGCGGCGATTCGAAGCCGCCATGACAAAACTGGGCTTTTCCCGAAACCGGACACGCTTGCGCACCGATCTTTTCCAGCCGCCTGCGCGGCAGGGTGAGCAATTATGCCTGTTTTGATGTTCAAATCCTGCTTTTGACAGAGGAGGTGAAAGGGTCGAAAATTTGTTTCAGGCGCGTCGGCGCTCGCATTTCGAATCGCCTGGATCTGACCTGTCGTGCCTGAACCCGATTTCCGCTTCGAGAAAAAATTGCTGAAACGCGGTCTTTGGCCTGTGGCGGGAATTGATGAAGTCGGGCGGGGCCCGCTCGCCGGGCCCGTTGCCGCCGCCGCGGTCATTCTCGATCCCCGCAATCTGCCGAAAGGATTGAACGATTCGAAATTGCTGGCGGCGGAAGAGCGGGAGCGGCTTTATGAAGAAATCATGGCCCGCGCGCTCGCCGTCGCCATTGCTTTTGCAAGTGCCGAGGAGATCGACCGAATCAATATCCGCCAGGCAACGCTCACCGCGATGCGCCGCTCGCTTCATGCGCTCTCGATCGCACCCAAATATGTTCTCATAGACGGCAATGATCTGCCCGGCGGTCTCGCCTGCCCCGGCGAGACGATCATCAAAGGGGATTCTCTCTCTCTTTCGATCGCCGCCGCCGCGATCATCGCCAAAGTCACCCGCGACCGTCTGATGCGCAGGCTTTGCAGCATTCATCCGGCCTATGGTTTCAGCCAGCATGTCGGCTACGCAACCAAGGCGCATCTCGCGGCGATCGCCCAACACGGGCCCTGCCCTTTCCACCGCCTGAGCTTCTCGCCCTTTAGAATCGCTTGACTTTGCGTGCGAATCCCAAATTCCGCCGTAATACCAACGGTCATAATGAATGACCGTTGGACTACTCTCGAATTTCCGCTAACCATTTGAAAAGGCGGAAATTCGAGAAAGGAACCAAGGGTTGCCCTTTGCAACCCTTGGTACAAGCGTTCAAAAAGGGGACAGACTCCCGCAAGCCTTCTAAACGCGGCCTTTACCTCAGCCGGGGCAAAGTCCTGCTGTCAGTTGCGTATCCGGTTTTGTGTTCATGCGTATCGCAAGTGCCGGAGTTGCCGGCCCGAAGTCTCGGATAAAGGTCTCGCGTACCGGGACTTCGACGGCAATCCGGCCTGCCCCCGCAGCCACGCTTCCGTTGAATGAAATCCTCATCGGCGATTGCGTCGAAAGGCTCGACCTTCTGCCTGCCGAATCAATCGATCTCGTCTTTGCCGATCCGCCCTATAACCTGCAGCTTGAAGGCACCCTCTCGCGGCCGGATCAAAGCCTCGTCGATGCGGTCAATAACGATTGGGACAAGTTCGCGAGTTTTTCCGACTATGATCGTTTCACCCGCGCCTGGCTCACCGCCGCGCGGAGGGTCATGAAGCGCGACGCGACGCTCTTCGTCATAGGCTCCTATCATAATATTTTTCGTGTCGGCGCGATCCTGCAGGACCTCGGCTTCTGGATCCTCAACGATATTGTCTGGCGCAAAGCCAATCCCATGCCGAATTTTCGCGGCCGGCGCTTCACCAATGCGCATGAGACCATGATCTGGGCGGCCAAAAGCGCCGCAGCGAAAAATTATACATTCCATTATGAGGCGCTGAAGGCCGGCAATGAGGATTGTCAGGTGCGCTCGGACTGGTTCCTGCCGATCTGCACCGGAGCCGAGCGCCTGAAGGACACGCGCGGGCAGAAGACCCATCCGACGCAAAAGCCGGAAAGCCTGCTCGCCCGGGTTCTGCTTTCGGCCTCCAACCCGGGCGATCTCGTGCTCGATCCCTTTTTCGGCACGGGAACGACCGGCGCCGTCGCGAAAAAACTGGGGCGCGCCTTCATCGGGATCGAACGCGATGAGGCCTATGCCGCCGCCGCGCGCGCGAGAATAGCCGAGATCGAAGCTCTTCCGCAGATTGCCGTCGCGGCGCCTCCGTCCAAGAGATCTGAGCCGCGCATCCCCTTCGCCTCGATTGTCGAAGCCGGGCTGATCCGTCCCGGCGAAATTCTTGTCGATGAAAGAAAGCGTCACTCAGCGACCGTGCGTGCGGATGGCACGCTGGCGATCGGCGCCATCATCGGTTCCATCCACAAGATCGGCGCCTTGGCGCAGGGCCTGCCCGCCTGCAATGGCTGGACCTTCTGGCATTGCGAGCGCGCAGGAAAAATCGAACCGATCGACAATTTGCGCGCCCAGGTGCGCGAAACACTGCGCCTCGCGGCAGAGTAGCATAGAGCCTTTTGCTGGACACGCTCTAATCGAACTCGAGCTTCAGACCGCGCCGGTCGAACTCGTCTTCGATCACCTCGACAATTTTCTGCAATTCCTCGATGCCGATTTCGATGTTCTCGTGCGGCGCGTCCCAATGCGCGATGTCATCGAGACAGACGACAAAATCAGCGAGCTCTTCCTCGTTGGGCAGCCCTGCCCCGCTGATGAGCGTTAAAACCCTGTCGCCCCGGATAACGCGGATCGCGCCTTCCGTCAGCTCGACCTTGAGCTCCGTCTGTCGCCGATTGGCCATGCGTCACACCCTTTCGCGAACGAACTCAAGTGGACATGCTCTGCCGCGCTGCCTTGACAATTTTGCGCATCACGCTTGGCAAGGCTTCATTGTCAAGAACCTCGCCCCGCGTCCAGCGGCAATCAGGGGGCGTCGGACAATCTTGTGCAACGGCGGCGACATAAATGCAAAGGCGGAGCGCGAAATGGGTGAAAACATGTTCAACCATAGCGTCGAGCTTGCGATAATTGGCCTCTATTGGCGCTTCGCGCAGCGCTCGGGCCAGATCGAAATCCTCGCTCCATAGGGTGCCCGGAATTTCCGTCATCCCGCCAAGTAGCCCTTTGGCCGCGCGTGTGCGCACCAGAACCGCGCCATCCGCCCGGCGCAGATAGAAGGCAGCGCCAAAACGCAAAGGCCGCTCCTGCTTCGGCGCCTTCACCGGGAAACTTTCCTGGGTGCCGGACATGGCGGCGGCGCAATGAGCCAATAAGGGACAGATGGTGCAGGAAGGCCGTTTCGGCGTGCAGATCGTCGCGCCGAGGTCCATCATCGCCTGCGCGAAATCGCCCGGCCGCTCGGCGGGCGTCACCTCATCCGCCTTGGATCTGATCAGGGCTTTGGCCCCTGGCAGAGGGTTGGCGATTGCGAAAAGCCGCGCGATCACCCGCTCGACATTGCCATCGACCACAACCGCCCTTTGCCCGAAGGCAATCGCCGCAATCGCCGCCGCCGTATAGGGCCCGATGCCCGGCAGGGCACGCAGACCGGCCTCATGCGATGGAAAAGACCCGCCATGACGCTCGACCAGCATTTTTGCGCAAAGATGGAGATTGCGCGCCCGCGAATAATAGCCAAGCCCTGCCCATTGCTGCATCACGGATTGGACATCCGCAGCCGCTAGCAGGCGCACATCGGGCCAACGTGCCAGAAAAGCCTCATAATAAGGCTTCACCGCCGTCACCGTCGTCTGTTGCAGCATGATTTCCGACAACCAGACCGCATAGGGGTCGGCGCTCATCCCCGGCAAGGCGCGCCAGGGGAGCACGCGGCGATGGCGTTCATACCAGGCGAGCAACTCGCCAGCGATAGGTGAAGAGGCTATAATACTCTGAGCTTCGGGCTCGCCGATCGCGTCATACATGGGTTCGGTTTAGCTGTTCTTCTCGTGACCGCAAAGAGGGCATGAGAGGGACGTTGGGGTAGCCGAACTTGGGATAAAGTCGTCGATGCGGAAATTTCGTTCCAGTCAGCGGCCCTGGTCGCAACCGCTCGCGGATCTTGTTGGAGCCTCGATCCATCCGGTCCTGGCACGGCAGGGGTTCGGGCAATCCGATCTCATCCTCCACTGGGACGATATCGTCGGTGAGAGATTGAGCGCCATGACGCAGCCGATCAAGCTGCAATGGCCGCCGCGCAGTCTTGCCAGCGACGGCGGTTTTGCACCGGCAACCCTTGTCGTGCGCGTCGAGTCGGGCTTCGCCCTCGAATTGCAGCATCTCGCCGGCATCGTCGTCGAGCGGGTCAATGCGCATCTCGGCTGGCAATGTGTCGGCAGGCTCTCTCTGAAACAGGGGCCGATCGAACGGCGGGGCGAGGTGAAGTCCCAGCGCCCTGCCCCCGACCCGGCAGCCCGGATCCGCGCGGGCGAGCTTGTATCCGATATTACTGATCCGGCTTTAAGAGATGCCCTGACCCGGCTCGGAGCGGGCGTGTTCAGCCAATATTCAAAAGACCGGGGTCAAAATTAAGCACACAGAGTCGGCGGTCTCTCCACCCCCGACACAATTTTGGTTGGTGTCATATTTCAGTCGCGCTTATGCTTCTTTCTCGCGGATGATTCGCGGATTTCAATGGAAACTATCCGATGCTTTCGCCGATGCCAGATCAAGCCTCCTCCAAAAGCCGCCGGGAATTTCTCAAGATCGCAGCCAGCACGGGCTTGATCATAGCAGCAATGGGCAGTCCTGTTCTCGCGCAAGGCGTGAGCGTGCCGGTCGATCAGCTGATGGCCGAGGGGGCATTGCCCGATATTTTTCTCGGCAAGGAGGACGCGCCGGTCACCATCATCGAATATGCTTCGATGACCTGCACCCATTGCGCCGCCTTCCATGCGACGACCTATCCCGTCTTGAAGAGCAAATATATCGACACCGGCAAGGTGCGCTTCGCCCTGCGTGAATTCCCTCTCGATCCTCTGGCGACGGCAGGGTTCATGCTGGCCCGCTGCGCCGGACCGGACAAACGCTCCGCGATGATCGATCTGCTTTTTGCGCAGCAGAAGAATTGGGCCTTTACGGAAAAGCCCATCGAGGCCTTGGCCAATCTCGTCAAGCAGGCGGGGTTCAGTCAGGAAAGTTTCGAGGCCTGCCTGAAGGATCAGGACCTTTACGCGAAGGTCAACAAGGTTCGCGATCACGCGGCTGAGAAATTCGGCGTCAATGCGACGCCGACATTTTTCATCAATGGCAAGAAGCAGAATGGCGAAATCAACCCTCAAGAGCTCGACAAGATATTGGAGCCACTGTTGAAGGGGTGACACAAACAAGACCGATGCTCTACCCTGAACCCTTGAGAACCGGTTTCAAAAGGCTGGCGCCACCGAAGCCCTCTTCCTAAGGAGGCCCGAAAGGCCGTCTCGAAGGACGAGGGCGCGTCCAGTGAGCACCGGACATCATCCTTCGAGACGCAGGCTTCGCCTGCTCCTCAGAGTTTGTGACTTTATTCGAATTTTGGCGTTTTTGGGATCAAAAAACCCAATGAAATCAATGGTCGATTTTGACCAAATTCGAAAGAGTCACAGGCTCTCAGGATGAGGCGGTGGCTTTTGAAACGGGCTGTCAGGATTCAGGGTTCGTTTCCGGTAAATCGCTGACGCGATGGCGATTTGACCCAAGTTGCACCGCCTGTTCCTCCAGAACGGCATACAAGACCAATCGTCACAAGTTTCTGTCACTCTCGATCGGGCGGAACGATCCGCAAATCCTGGCGTTATTTGCTATGCTCAAGGAAGACAGGAGCCTGCCATGAAATATCTACTTCTCGCCGCGACCGCCGGACTCATCACCCTGGGTTCCTGGATGGCCTCCGTACAGGATGCTAACGCAGTCGTCTGCGCGCGCGGCGTCTACCGCGCCGGCTGTGCTGGCCCGCGCGGTGCCGTTGTCGGCCACCGCCGTTATTACGGCCCTCACCGCTATTACGGTGCGCGCGGGGTTTATGTACGCCGTCCCGTCGGCGTTTATCGCCGCTATTGATTTAAGCCGACAGCTCGAAACGGGCATGTGCGGGCGGCACGCACCAGCTGCCGCCCCTCAGATCCGGACGCGGAATGCCCAGATAATAAGGCCTATGCCTTGCACGATCAGAAGGATGCCGAAGACGAGAGGCACTGCCAGCGCCGCATTCAGCGGTGAACTCAGCAATATCAGGCCGATCAACACATTGATCACACCAAGGATGAATGATCCTATCCCGCCGCCCCTGATCCCGCCGATAATATCCAGAATACCCATGATCAAACCGTCCACGCCGAGGAGGATGACGAGCACGGCAGGCACGGTCACTGCGGCAAGCAACGGATGCCTCAGGACAAGAAGTCCGGCCACGATCCCGAGGATCCCTGTCAGGAGCGACCAAAGCCACGGAACCGAGCGATCCACGAAGGTCCGTACCAGCGCCAGAGTCCCGGTGATGAGCCAATAGAAGCCGAGGAAGGTGACCAGCACAAGAAGGCTCAACCCCGGCGCGGTGATCAGCATGATGCCGAAAAGGATCGCCGCCAAACCCTGGAGCAGAAAGACCCACCAGGCGTTCGTCTGCCGGTAAGGTAGAGTTGCTGTAACCATGATGTCGGTCTCCTTGTTGGCGAGTGCTACATGAAGCTGATAATTCTCCGATATCCTTTGGGCCTCCGATGCTCAGACCGAGTGCCCATCCCTTGCCGAAAGGCGCTGACAACATAAGCGCGCGATCTCGACCAAAACCTTGTGCGAAGGATGGGGCCGATGCCCATTCCTTGCAAGTGCTATTATATGCCGCCTGTTCCTCCGGAACGGCGGTATTCACGTCGTCTGATTTTTTCTCAAATCCGTCCCCGATTGCGCACGGTCGCGGTAGGAAATGCCCTGAGCATCGACGGCATGACGCGCATGGCCAAACGCAAACGAGACCGTCGAAAGCTCGTCGGAAGTCCTGCCCGACTCGACCACTGATGCCGCGATCTGATGGAGTTCCTGATCCAACGCATGAAGTTCATTTTTATCCGCGTTGGGCGCCCGGTCGGCGATCTCGACAAGCCGCCGGATCAGGCTCAAATCCTGCCCCGCTTGCCTGTGGCGCCATTGCCCGATCAAGATCGTGGCAAGTGAACCGATGATACTCAAAACAATTCCGCCAATATAAAAATATTCCTGAAACGCGTCGAAGAAGCTTTGCTCCCCTGAATTGAGATAATTCGCAACGCCAGAGTGAACCGGCAGGATCGGGTTCTTGTCATCGGGATCTGGAGCCTCGATCTGGCTCGCCAAGGGGGTGGCGGCGATCAGCTTGGCCTTGTTCGTAAAAAGCGATCGCCCAATCGCTCCAGCGACGACATTCAACATCGTACCGGGCGCAACCAACCGGTAGGTGACGGCGAACGTTGTAACGCTGTCATCGGGCACTGAAGGATGCGCGTGAAATGCGCCCTCCGGCACATCGAACGACTCGAATGCCGGGAAGCGCTTGCCGAAGGTTTCTGCGTCATCAAAGGCGAGCAAGGTTGGCGTATGATGCGTTGCCTTGATGACTGCCGCCACGGCATCGACCACCTCACCCGGCCCGACGGGCCCCACGGCGAGAATCACGGCAACCTGTTTCTTGCGAACGGCCGTTATCATGTCCTCCGGCGCGAGAAATACCCGCGCGACGGATTGGACCGGAGTGTTGTAATAGGTCAGGATGGTATCGAGAAGCTCCGAGTTGAAGGTCTGCAGAGGGCCTTGCGGAATACCCACGGTTTTCCCGGCAAGATTTGCCACGCTCTCGATCGAAGACTTCGGCGGCAGAATGAACGCGACGGCATCGCGGCGAAGAATGGCGATCGTCTGCCCATTCGTCGGCGGCGTCACGTCGGTTCGCACGATCGCAAGATCGGTCTTGCCATCTTCCAGCGCCTTGGCGCTCGCTTTCAGATCATCGGCGGCAATCAGCTGAAACCTGACACGCGGATGCTCTGCCAGCGATACTGAAGTAAAGGCCGAGATGAAGCGCTGCGCGGCTGTGCCGGGGGGACCTGTCGTAATGCGCAAGGTCGCGTGCGGAGACCAGAAATAGACCGCTGCGACGAGACCCGCCAAAATCAACAACGCGCCTGCTGCTAGAAAATACCGCATCACTTTGCACGCTCTCGCCGGAGCTTAAGATTGGCCGTCATTTTTGGATTTTACTCCTCCCACGCGAAAATGCGCTTCCAATCGTTCTTAACGGTCCGGTTCGCGGAGAGCGCCCTGTCCAGTGCGCTCCCCTGCCATAGCCTGCCAGCCGCGCTATTGCCCCTCGTGCTGCTTCATGAACTCGTCAATCTGGCGTTTGACCGCTTCGAGGTTGAACGAGGCAGGCTCCTGCATCGGGGGATAGTCGATTGCCGTCTCCGCCAAAGCCTTGACTTGCTGCTGCACAAGCACGAAGCGCCAGAACTCGCGGGCGTAGAAATCATTCATGTAACCGCCGCCGAGGTCGTTCAAAGTCTCGCCCCGGATCGACGGCGTCCGCTCGAAGGGGTCCTGACGGAGGTTGACAATCGTAGGCATGTCCGTCACGGCCTTTTCGCCCGGCCAGCCATAAGGCTGCTGATAGAACTGGAACTTGAAGTCGTCGATGCGAACGGCGCCAAGCTTCGGTCCTCCGAAATACCAGAGTTCATGCCGGGCCGAAGGTCCTGTGCCGAGCAACAGGTTCATCTGGTCGAAACCATCCAGGTGATTCTTGTAGGTGCGGTCGCCGAGCTTCGCGCCCTTCAACAATTGGTCGGTAATGTTGGGATTGCCTGCCGCATCAGCGAGCGTCGGCAGCCAGTCGAGGCCGGAAAAAATGCCGTTCTGGATCGTGCCCGGCTTCACCTTGCCCGGCCAGCGAATGATTGCTGGCACGCGGAAGCCGCCTTCGAAAACAGTGCCCTTGGTGGCCCTGAACGGCGTCATGCCTCCGTCCGGCCAAGTGAACACTTCGGCGCCATTGTCGGTGGTGAAGATGACGATGGTATTGTCAGCTTCGCCAATCTCCTCCAGGTGCTTCAGCAAGGCGCCGACACTGTCGTCGAGCTGCGCCATACCTGCTTCTTCCAAGCCGTAATTGCTCGTCGGGTTCATCAGCGCCTGATATTTCGGCGGGATGAAGGTCCATACATGCATGCGCGTGGTATTGTGCCAGATGAAGAACGGCTTGCCGTCTTTCTTTGACTTGTCCATGAAGTCTTCGCTGGCTTTCACCAGCACGCTATCGAAGGTCTCCATGTCGTACTTGGCCTTAGGTCCTTCCTGCCAATTCTGCATCCCGGCCATATTCGGGAACGGTGCAAGCGGTCCTTCATCGACGATGCGCT
>DASQCU010000082.1:0-1566 GCA_035634575.1 Beijerinckia sp. | reverse complement strand
CCGGAAAGCGCGCGTATCAGGTTCGCGCGGCTTATGATGCCGACGACTTTGCCGGCACGGATGACGGGAAGCCGCTTGATATTGCGGCGTTCCATCAGATGCACGACTTCATGCAAAGCAGTGCTTTCCTTCACGGTGAGGGGATCGCGCGTCATCAAGTCTTTGACCTTGCGACTATGCGAATGCACATAGGCCTCTGCGGCCTCGCCGGGGCCAAACAAAGCGTCGAGCCAGCGAGACCGCCTGCGTTCTGTACCAATTTCGGGACGGCGCAGAAGATCTCCTTCGGTCAGAATACCGACCAGCTTTCCTTCCTCGTCAATGACCGGCAATCCGCTGATGTGCTTCTTCAACATCAGCTTGATCGCATCCGAGATGGGCGCGTCTGGCAAGATCGAAATCACACGGCGCGTCATGACTTCGGATACTTTCATGCGAACTCCTGTTGCGTAAAATCATCTTGGCTTTTCGGAGGCAATCCACCCATTCCCCCAGATAAACGAGTATTGGTCCAATGACATGAAATAGCGGTCATTTGATTGACGAAGATCAAACTCGCCCGCCGCATTTTGAGCCACAAAAGGAAAACTGGATCAACACTGAGCGCCAGATCGCCCCTTCACCCGCGTCGATCGGTAACTCTCTGCATTTTAAAAGGCACCAGGCCAATTCGATGAACATCCATTTCAGAAAGGACTTTCAACGGCTTCGCCACGAGATGGTTGAAAAGGCGATTGTGAGCCGGGGAGTGCGCTCCGAATTGGTCTTGAAAGCGATGCGGGAAGTCCCCCGCGAAGCTTTCCTACCGGAAGAGCTTCGCGAGTTTGCCTACGAAGATGCGCCGTTGCCGATCGAGGGCGAGCAGACGATCTCGCAGCCTTACATTGTTGCATTCATGACGGAGGGGCTGGGCCTCGATGGCGGCGAAACGGTGCTCGAGATCGGTGCCGGTTCGGGGTACGCGGCCGCCGTTCTCGCGAGCATTGCAGGCGAAGTGTATACGGTCGAGCGCATTGGCCAGCTCGCCGAGAAGGCAGCATCGACCCTCGCTGACCTTGGCTACCACAACGTGCATGTTCTGCATGGCGACGGGACAAAGGGCTGGCCCGAGCACGCGCCTTACGATGGGATCATCGTCGCCGCCGGTGGACCCTCGGTTCCCGAATCGCTGAAACAACAGCTCAAAATCGGCGGCCGCTTGGTCATTCCAGTCGGGCGCGACCCGACGATACAAGAGCTCGTTCGCATTACCCGTATTTCAGAGAACGAATACAGGCAGGAAGATTTGGTTGATGTCCGGTTTGTCCCGCTCATCGGTGAAGAGGGATGGACCCCGACAGGGCGGGAACGGATGCCACATCCGCGGCAGCGCCCATTGCCAAGAGCAGCCAGAGAGACGCTCGCGGCCAAGATTTCCGTTGCCTGCGAACCATTCAGCACGCCCGATAGTGCCGAGCTAGACCCGCTGCTTGAGCGCATTGGGGATGCGCGGATTGTGCTACTCGGAGAGGCGACGCATGGCACATCCGAATTCTATCGGATGCGCGACCGAATTTCACGCGAGCT
>DASQCU010000081.1:0-2483 GCA_035634575.1 Beijerinckia sp. | reverse complement strand
TCGGGCCGGAAAAAGTCTGCGATGTGCAGGCGCTCGCGGGCGATTCCACCGATAATGTGCCGGGCGCAAAAGGCATAGGCATCAAGACCGCCGCGCAATTGATTTCCGAATATGGCGATCTCGACTCGCTGCTTGCCCGCGCCGGCGAGATCAAACAGCCGAAACGCCGCGAGACCTTGACCGATCCTGACAGCGTGGCGCTGATCAAGACCTCGAAACAGCTTGTTTCGCTCGTGCGCGACGTGCCGGTCGAAGTGCCGCTCGATGATCTCGGCCTCCATGCACCCGATCCCAAAACCCTTATCGCCTTTTTGAAGTCGATGGAATTTTCAACCATCACCAAGCGCGCCGCCGAGGCTTATGCGATGGACGCGGGCGCGATAGAGCCCGATCCCGCCTTTGTGGGCCAAGCAGGCTGGCGCGGCCGCAATGGCCAGAGTTTGGATCAGAGCCTTGAAAACGGGGCCGCCCAAGCCCCACAGGCGGCCGAAGAAACGGCGCAGCCGTCCGCCCCTGTTCAATCCCCGCGCAAAAATGCCCGCTATGGCGAACAGGCGCCCAAGATTGCGATCGCAACGGGCCCTGGAAACCTCGCCGCCGCACGGGCCGAGGCTGCGCGAGTGCTCAAATTCGATCACAAGCTTTATGAAACGATCTCGAGCCTCGAAAAGCTCGACGATTATATCGCCGCGGCTTATGAGGCGGGACAGGTGGCCGTCGATACCGAAACCACCTCGCTCGATCCCATGACCGCCGATCTCGTCGGAATCGCACTCTGCGTTGCGCCGGGCGTTGCTGGCTATATTCCGCTTGGGCATGTGGGCGAAGGCAACGGCGATCTGTTCGGCGGCGGCAATCTTGTGCCTGGCCAATTGCCTGTCGCGGAGGTGTTCGCGAAACTGAAGCCGCTTCTCGAAGACGAAAGCGTCTTGAAGATCGGACAGAATCTGAAATTCGACTGGCTCGTCTTCAAGCAGCATGGCATCGAGCTTCACCCGCTCGAAGATACGATGCTCCTGTCTTATGTTCTCGATGCGGGACTGACCGATCACGGCATGGATGTGCTCAGCGAAAAGCACTTGGGCCATAAGCCGATCCCGTTCGGCGCGGTCGCGGGCTCCGGGCGCAAATTCATCGGCTTTGCCCGCGTGGCCATCGACAAGGCGACCGAATATTCAGCCGAAGATGCCGATGTCGCCTTGCGCCTCTGGCAAGTGTTGAAGCCGCGCCTGCCCGCCGAACATATGACCAGCGTCTATGAAAGTCTGGAACGGCCAATGATCGACGTCCTGGCGCGCATGGAGCGGCGCGGCATTTCGATCGATCGCGCCATTCTCTCGCGCCTCTCCGGCGAATTCGCGCAGGACATGGCGCGGCTGGAAGCGCAGATCTTCGAGCTTGCGGGAGAAAGCTTCAATCTCGGCTCGCCGAAGCAATTGGGCGATATTCTGTTTGGGAAAATGGGCCTGCCCGGTGCCAAAAGGACCGCGACCGGCGCATGGTCAACAGCGGCGGGCGTGCTCGACGATCTTGCCGAACAAGGCAATGAATTTGCTGCCCGCATCCTCGACTGGCGGCAGCTCGCCAAACTCAAATCGACCTATACGGATGCGCTGCCCTCCTACATCAATGCTTCGACGGGGCGCGTTCATACATCCTATGCGCTGGCCGCGACGACCACAGGGCGGCTCTCGTCGTCCGAGCCCAATTTGCAGAATATTCCGGTGCGCAACGAGGCCGGGCGCAAGATTCGCCGCGCCTTCATCGCGACCGAAGGGCACAAGCTTATCTCCGCCGATTACAGCCAGATCGAGCTGCGGCTTCTCGCCCATATTGCCGATATTCCACAATTGCGGGCCGCTTTTGCCGAAGGGCTCGATATTCACGCGATGACAGCCTCCGAAATGTTCGGCGTGCCGGTTCAAGGCATGCCGCCTGAAGTCCGCCGCCGCGCCAAGGCAATCAATTTCGGCATAATTTACGGGATTTCCGCCTTTGGTCTTGCCAATCAGCTCGGCATTCCGCGCGAGGAAGCGGGCGCCTATATCAAGAAATATTTCGAGCGCTTTCCGGGCATTCGCGCCTATATGGACGCCACCAAGAAGATCGCGCGCGACAATGGCTATGTGACGACGATCTTCGGCCGCAAATGCCATTATCCGCGCATTACGGCCTCGAACCCATCCGAACGCGCCTTCAACGAACGCGCCTCGATCAATGCGCCCATTCAAGGCTCTGCCGCCGACATCATCCGCCGCGCCATGGCGCGGATGGATGCGGCCTTGGCGAAGGCAAAACTTTCCGCGCAAATGCTCTTGCAAGTGCATGACGAACTCGTCTTCGAAGTGCCGGACGCGGAAGTGGAGGCGACCATCGAAGTGGTGCGCAAGGTGATGGTCGAGGCGCCGCATCCGGCGCTCGAACTCAGCGTGCCGTTGCAGGTCGATGCTAAGGCGGCGCAGAACTGGGACGAGGCGCATTGA
>DASQCU010000080.1:0-8702 GCA_035634575.1 Beijerinckia sp. | reverse complement strand
CCTGGGTTCGGCTGGCCCGTGAAGAGCATGAGGAATTCGGTACGCAAAGGCTGGAACTGGTCTCGCGCGGGCGCAGCGTCGAAGTCGCATCCTTTTCATTGGGACCCAGAAAGGATGCGACTTCGACGCTGCGCCCGCGCGAGACCAGTTCCAGCCTTTGCGTACCGAATTCCTCATGCTCTTCACGGGCCAGCCGAACCCAGGCCGGGTTGAAGTGCCATTCCGCCCTTTGGCCCTTGGCGCTCACCTTGGCGAGGCTCAAATCGAGCGGGGTCAAGCTGATATCTTCATAGGCGCGGGCGGCGTTGAAATTGGCTCGAAAGGCAAAATAGAAGAGGGCGACGTCGAGCCCCATGAAGCCCGCGACCGGCCAGGCGCCGAAAAGAATGAAGGGCAGGCTCGAAAAAAAGCTCGCACCGGCGAAAATCATCAAAAGCAGGTGGAAATTGCGGCGCGTCAGAGAACGATGCGGCCTAAGCCTGCGGGAAAAAAGCCGTTGATTTTCGGGGTCGGGCAGCCCCTTCTCGGTGAAAGACACTTTCGTCAGGTCCTTCTCTCATGCCATCGTGAATTTATAATCCAGCAATGGCGAATAGAAATATGGGAAACGGAAAGAGCGAGGCAATTGCCAAGAGCGAGCCTGCAGCGACGCCGGAAACGGTGCTGAAATCGCCAGCCAAAAAAGCCGCGAAAGCTACGCCCAAAACGCCCGCCAAACCGGGCCGGGGCCGGATGAAAAAGCCGAATCCGGCTGAGATCGCCGAGATTTTCCGCCGATTTTCGGCTGCCGACCCGCATCCGAAGGGTGAATTGGACTATTTGAACCCCTTCACGCTTCTGGTCGCCGTCGTGCTTTCGGCGCAGGCGACGGACACGGGGGTCAACAAGGCGACGAAGGGGCTTTTCGCACTGGCCGACACACCGCAGAAAATGCTGGCGCTCGGCGAGGACAAGGTCCGCGAGATGATCAAGACGATCGGTCTCTTCCGGGCCAAGGCTAAAAATGTGATTCTATTGAGCGAACGCCTGATCAAGGATTTCGGCGGCGAGGTCCCGAACGATCGCGAGGCGCTACAAACCCTGCCCGGTGTTGGCCGCAAGACGGCCAATGTGGTGATGAATACGGCTTTCGGCGCGCCAACCATTGCGGTCGATACGCATCTTTTTCGCGTGTCGAACCGGATTCCTTTGGCGCCGGGGAAAACCCCGCTTGAAGTCGAGCAGGGGCTCGAAAAGATCATCCCGCCCGAATATAAGCTCCATGCACATCATTGGTTGATTCTGCACGGACGCTATATCTGCAAGGCACGCAAGCCGGAATGCCCGCGTTGCATTATCTCCGATCTATGCCATTCACCGGAAAAGACGGTGTGATCTCCTGTGAGGTTGGCAAAAGTTCGGAATGGCTTTACCGGTCATTCCTTATGACCGTCGCTATTATATCGGAGCCGGGTCCTATCCAGAGGGATGACAAAAATCCTCACGGCTCCAGCACGGAATCCCAATAGAGATAGTCCATCCAGCTGTCGTGCAGGTAATTGGGAGGAAACAGCCGTCCGTTCTGGTGCAAATCGTTGACGGTGGGCTGGTAGGGCTTGCAGGCGGGCCACATATGGGCCTCGGCGGGGAGTCTGTCGCTTTTGCGTAGATTGCAGGCCGAACAGGCAGCGACGACATTTTCCCAAGTCGTCGTTCCGCCCTTGGAGCGGGGCAGAACATGGTCGAAGGTTAGATCCTCGCGCGTACCGCAATATTGGCAGGTGAAACGATCGCGAAGGAAGACGTTGAATCTCGTGAAAGCTGGGTGGCGGGAAGGTTTTATATAGGTTTTAAGCGAAACGACCGAGGGAAGCTTCATTTCGAAGCTCGGACTTCGGACCATCTTGTCGTAATGCGAGACGATGTTAACCCGGTCCAGAAACACCGCCTTTATCGCATCCTGCCACGACCATAGCGACAAAGGATAATAGCTCAATGGCCGGAAATCGGCGTTGAGCACCAGCGCCGGACAGGCCTCCGGCGAGACCACGGGTTGGAAGTGAACCGTCAAATCGGGCACCTCGCTTGGAGCAGGGGCCGATTCGGCGGAGCGCTCCGACTACAAAGTTACGCCAGCCTCGGGGCCGAGGCAAATTCCGTCCGCGCATACTCTATAGGGTCGATGACGCCATTGTGAAGGCGGATTGTCGCAGGCGAAAGAAAATTCCATGCCAAAGATTATCCCGACTCCCTGGGGCTTTGGGGTCCGTTCGGGCCTTAAGCATCATTTCCGAAAAGCGGAGGCCGATTTTCGGATAAAAATGATGCGAAAACAAAGAGATCTAAGCAGGGTTGCGTGCGAACCAACGAAATCCTGCCTAGCGCGTCGGGATCGGCGTGCCGCTGCGATAATCGTAGAATCCGCGCTGCGTCTTGCGGCCGAGCCACCCGGCTTCGACATATTTCACCAGCAAGGGGCAGGGGCGATATTTCGAATCGGCGAGCCCTTCGTGCAGGACCTGCATGATCGACAATACGGTATCGAGGCCAATGAAATCGGCGAGCTGCAAGGGACCCATCGGGTGATTGACGCCGAGCCGCATGGAAGTGTCGATGGCGTCAACCGTACCGACCCCTTCATAAAGCGTATAGATCGCCTCGTTGATCATCGGCAGAAGAATGCGATTGACGATGAAGGCCGGAAAATCTTCCGACATCGTCATAGTCTTGCCGAGCCGGGCTATGAACTCCTTGGCCGTTTCAAACGTCGCATTGTCGGTCGCGATGCCGCGAATCAGCTCGACGAGCTGCATCCGCGCCACGGGATTCATGAAATGAATGCCTATGAAGCGCTCGGGCCGGTCGGTCACCGAGGCGAGCCGTGTGATTGAAATCGACGAAGTATTCGTCGCCACAATGGCCTCGGGCTTGAGATAGGTGCAGAGCTTGGAAAAGATCTTGCGCTTTACCTCTTCGTTTTCGGAGGCCGCCTCGATCACGAGATCGCAATCGGCAAAAGCCGCAAAATCAGGCGCTGATGAGACGCGGGCGAGCGCCGCCGCTCCGACCTTTTCCTCGACCTGCTTGCGCTCGACCTGACGGGCGATATGCGAAGCGATTGTCGCAAGACCGGCATTGATTCGCTCGTCTGAAATATCGTTGAGCGCTATATCGATGCCAGCCAATGCACAGACCTCGGCGATACCATTGCCCATCTGACCGGCGCCGACGATCCCGATTTTGCGAATTTCTGTCATTTTATCCGTCCGTACCGGAAGCGAGCCCGCTCGACCGCGCCTCGCGCGATATTCTTCGAGCGGGTCCGAAAAAGAGATTTAATTCTAAACCAATGAATCCACCCTTTCCACTATCGAAAGTCTTTCGGATTCGGAGGCCGGTGAGCAAGGGCGGTCGAAATAGGTTCGCAACAGGTTTCGATGTTCGATCCAGAAACCGCTAACGGCCAAGCTTGTCAAGTTCCGCCTTGAGTTCGGGCAGAGCCGAGAAGAGGTCCGCCACCAGACCATAATCGGCAACCTGGAAGATAGGCGCCTCTTCGTCCTTGTTGATCGCGACGATGACTTTTGAATCCTTCATGCCAGCGAGATGCTGGATCGCGCCTGAAATGCCAACCGCGATATAGAGATCGGGCGCGATGACCTTTCCCGTCTGACCGACCTGCCAATCATTCGGCGCATAGCCCGCATCGACCGCGGCGCGCGATGCGCCCATGGCAGCACCGAGCAGATCGGCGACGGGTTCAATGAAGGCCGCGAAATTTTCCGCGCTCTGCATCCCCCGGCCCCCCGATATAACGACCTTGGCCGCGGCGAGTTCCGGCCGTTCGGATTTCGCGAGCTGCTCCTCCTTGAAGCGCGAGACATCGGGCCCGGGAACCGCCGCGATCGGTTCGATCGGGGCGGTGCCGCCGCCTTCGCCAGTCGCCGGAAAGGCCGCCGTGCGCACAGTGATGACCTTTTTGGCATCGCGCGATTGCACCGTCTGGAGCGCGTTGCCGGCATAGATCGGCCGCACGAATGTGTCGGGCGCAAGCACCTCGATGATTTCGGAAACTTGCATCACGTCGAGAAGGGCAGCGACGCGCGGCATCACGTTTTTCGCGGTAGAAGTCGCGGAAGCGACCACAGCCGAATAGGCCTGCGCCAATTCGGCGATCAGTGCGGCCAAAGGCTCGGCCAATTGATGCGCGTAAGACTCATCCTCCGCGAGGAGGATCTTTTCAACGCCATCGAGCCTGGCGGCCTGCGCGGCTGCCGCCGCAACGCCAGTGCCTGCGACGAGAATATGCACGGGCGCGTCAAGCTTCTTCGCGGCCGTGAGAGACTTCGCGGTCGCTTCGTTGAGCTTGGCGTCCACGATATCGGCAATAAGCAGCGTCGCCATCAGAGCACCCCGGCTTCGTTCTTGAGCTTGGCGACAAGCTCGGCGGTGGAACCAACCTTGACGCCTGCCTGGCGAACCGGCGGCTCGGCGGTTTTCAAAATTGTCAAACGCGGCGTAATATCAATGCCAAGAGCCTCGGGCGTCTTTTCCTCGATGGTCTTTTTCTTGGCCTTCATGATGTTCGGCAGCGAGGGATAACGCGGTTGATTGAGACGCAGATCGGTGCTCACAACCGCGGGCAGCTTGACGGTCAGGGTCTGCAAGCCGCCATCGACCTCGCGGGTGACATCCACCTCGCCTTCGCCAATCGCGATTTTCGAGGCGAATGTCGCCTGACCCCAGCCAAGCAGCGCCGCAAGCATTTGCGCGGTCTGATTGCTGTCGTCGTCGATCGCCTGTTTGCCGAGAATGATGAGACCCGGCTTTACGGAGAGTGCAATCTGTTTCAGGATCTTGGCGACGGCGAGCGGTTCGGCCAGCTGATCGGTCTTGACGAGTATGCCTTCGTCAGCGCCCATGGACAAGGCGCTTCGGATCGTCTCGGAAGCTTTGGCGGATCCGATCGAAACAACGACGACTTCTGTCGCCTTGCCGGCATCCCTGATCCGGATCGCTTCCTCGACGGCGATTTCGTCGAATGGGTTCATCGACATTTTGACATTGCCGAGATCGACGCCCGAGCCATCGGCCTTCACGCGGATCTTGACATTGTAATCGACCACCCGTTTCACGGGCACCAGAATTTTCATGTTTGAACTCTAGACCTGATCCGCATCATAGCGGCGCGTTTAGCTAATAGCGGTGCGCCTTCAAGTCAATAAAACGCATCAGATCGCGGCGCACCCAATAGGCGGAAGCTTTCCAGCTTGCATATGTTCATTATTTGTTCTAGCATTGCTTGATTCGCCTGTCTGCGGCGCTGCAGCTATGTGAGAGGCAAAAAATCGTGCGCGTCTATGATCTTGATATTGGCGATGTCCTTGAATTCGAAGCACCGCTCCTGTCAAAGCGAAGGGGTGATCCGGTCACGGGCGATCGTCAATGTCACGAATTGATCAGTTGAAGCTCTACGCGGTACCGACGCAGGTGACCGCGGCTCTGCTTTTGCGGTTCATGGGAAGGGTCAAAATTTCAGTTTCAATCCCATTTCAACCTGACTGCCGGGAGAAGCTGGCGCCTCGTTGATGTTCCGTTTCAACTCATCCACAGCCGTGCTGGTCGTTTGATTATTGTGGTAGGGGTCATTTGCGCTGGACCAGCGGAATTGGAAGCCAAAAGGGACTGATTCCTATTTAACGCGTAACGCTGTAGCCGATCATTCCGGCCCCAGGCAAGTTAATGTCCTGTCATGCCAAGGGCTATTCTTTCTAAGCCTTTGTATAAGCTGAGATCTTTTCAAAAGCCTCTCCCTCATCCATCCTGAGGAGCCACGAAGTGGCGTCTCCAAGGATGATGTCATGGAGCGCCCTCGCCCTTCGAGACGGCCTTGCAGGCCTCCTCATGGTGAGGGCTTGGACGGTGCCGGAGTTCCTAGCGATTTTGGCCCGGCACCCATAAAATATCGCCCTCGCCCTTGCGATTGACGTAGCGGGACGCGACAAACAGATAATCCGACAGGCGGTTCACATATTTGAGGGCCGGTTCGCTGACCTTTTCGCCAGGTTGCTGGGCAAGCGCGACGATAAGCCGTTCAGCCCGCCGTGCCACAGTGCGCGCAAGATGCAGGGCCGCCGCGGCCCGGGTACCCCCCGGCAGGATGAAAGAGCGCAAAGGGGCAAGCTCCGCGTTCATCTCGTCGATTTCATGTTCGAGACGATCGACTTGCGGTTGGACGATTCGCAAAGGCTCATAGCCAAGCTTTTCGCCGCTGTCGGGTACGCAAAGATCGGCGCCGAGATCGAAAAGATCGTTTTGAATGCGCAGCAAGCTCGCATCGAGCCTGGCATGTTCGGCGTCGGTAGCGGTCTCGAGCCGGGCAAGCCCGATCGCCGAATTGGTCTCGTCGATCGTGCCATAGGCTTCAATTCTGAGATCGCTTTTCAGGCGCCGCTCGCCCGTGCCGAGCGCCGTGGTGCCGGCATCACCTGTCCGCGTATAGATCTTCGTCAACACCACCATGACCGCACACCCAAATCCTCAGTGCCGGAACCAGAGAACGCCCATGATAATGAGAATGGCAAGGAATTGAAGCCCGACCCGCCAGCGCATGAGCTTTTGCGACAGATTGGGACTGCCGCCACGCATCATATTGATGAGCCCTGCGACGAGGACGAGAGCGACCGCGCCGACCGCGATACCGACGAGAATATTGCCTGTTCTGTCCATGACGAGAAATCCTAAAGGCGAGGGTTAGAGCGCTTTCCGATTGAATCGGAAAGGCGCTCTACTTGTTTGTTTTATCGCATTTTCGGACCGCGAACCGGCATCCACTTCGCCTGAAAATGCTCTGGCTTTCGACCCTTCGCGCACTCCATCGCGCCTGCGTCATGCGTCAATATCGTCGAAGCAGGCGTTCCAGATAATCCATTTCCTCGCGCGGCCGGCTCGGATCACTCAAGCGCCGCCGCAATTCCTCAAGCACGCGTTGGGCGCGCTGAGCCGCCGGAACGCCCATCGGATCGAAACGCGCGCGCGGATTATACATAGGACTGCTTGCCATTGGCCGCCCGAGGGGATCGGAGCCGCCGGCGCGGCCCTGACGGCCTGGCGAGCCCTGGCCTTCCTGGTCGCCGTCTTCGGAATCGGCGGATTCGCCTTCGCCCTCGCCTTGTTGCCGCATGTTTTCGGCAAGCTTCTCGGCGCCCTCACGCATGGATTCGAGGGCGCGGCCCTGCGCCTCCACCGCGTCGTCGCGGCCTTCGGGGCCGTTGCGCAGCGCCTTCTCGGCTTCCTCCATAGCGCCTTGAGCGTCATTAAGGCTCGGCTCGCTTTGCCCGGCCTGTTTCAGCCGATTTTGCAATTTTTCGAGCCGGTCGCGCAGCGCCTGCTGGCGTTGCCGCAGTTCCGCCTCGCTTTTCGGCTGAGCGTGGGCGCGAGGATTTTGCCGGGGATCATTCCCCGCCTCATCATCGGCGTCCTGGTCCTGGCCATTGGGGCTTCGCGCGCCTTTCTGCCCCGGCTGGTGCTGACGCGAACCATTCTGCATCTGGCGCTGCCGCTCTAGCGGCGCTTGCTCGGCCTCGCCATCCCGATAGGTATCGTCGCGCAAATCCTGCTGTTCCTGGCTCATCCGGTTGAGGTCGTCGAGTGCGCGGCTCATTTCGCGCATCTTCGGGTCCGGCTTCGATCGCCGGGCGGTTTGCAGATTTTCGAGGATATTTTGTAATTGCTCGAGCATTCGCTGGGCTTCGGCCTGATTGCCGGAGCGGGCCATTTCCTGCATCTTGTCGAGCATCGAGCGCAGGTCCTTCGGGCTGATCGTCCGGCTCTGATTGGCGGGAGCTTCGGCCTGTTCCTGCTGCCCTTGCTGGCGCTGCTGCTCGGCAAGCTCGTTCAGGAACTTGTCCATGGCGGCGCGCAGATTTTCGGTTAGCTTGCGGATTTCCTCCTCTGGCGCATTGCGCTCAAGAGCTTCACGCAATTCCTGTTCGGCCGCGCGCAAATCGCGTTCAGCTTGCGAGAGATCGCCATTCTCGATCCGCAGCGCCATCTCCCAGAGAAAATCGGCGACTTCGACGAGATCGGCGTCGCTTTTCGCCGCCTGCAACCTTTCGGAAGCGACCCGCAAGCCAAGAAAGACGCTTGCGCTCGTCTCGAAAGCCTCCGGCGCAATCATCAAGGCTTCGAGCGCCAGCCTGACTTTTTCCCGCTGCTCAGGCGCGAGGACGAGATTGCGGCGCTGTTCGACCAGGGCGCGGGCCAGCGGCTTCACGAAGGGCTTTTGCGGCAGGGTGATTGCGACAGGCTCGCTCTTGCCCTCATTGCCGCCTTCGTCACGCGCGCTCAACGTCATCTCGACTCGCGCGCCCGCCCAGGGGTGATCGGAGAGATCGGCGGTTGTTTCCGCCTCGCCCAAGCCACCGGGGCCGGGCGGCAGGACGAGGACGGCCTTGGGCGGATCGACGAGCGAATGGTGGGCGATTGTCTTGCCGTCGATGGACGGATTGGCGAAATTGGCCTCGGCGCCGATGACTCCATAATCGTCGCTGATCGTATAGCCGAGAGTGAGCGACCCGCGTGCATTGGCGCGCGGGACTTCGGCGAGCGTGATCGTCGGCGGCCGGTCGGGAATAGCCGCGATTTCGAACGTGGCAAGCGGCGAGCCGGCGTTGAGCAGGGTGAGCGAGGCGTCACCGCGCAGAATCAGCCGCTTCTCGGTG
>DASQCU010000079.1:0-4004 GCA_035634575.1 Beijerinckia sp. | reverse complement strand
AGCCGCAACCGCCCGTGGTCGAGCCGATGGTTGTGACCGAGCCCGCAGTGCCGCAACCCGCCGATGTACCCTTGCCGCCGCGCCGCTATCAGGCGGCGGCGGTCACGCCAGCTAAGCCCAAGGTCAAGCTGATTGCCGGTGCAACGCCCACTCTGCCGCAGGGCTTCTCCGCCGTTGCGCAGGCTGAGCAGCATTGAAGAGTAAGGGCTTGATATCCCGCCTTTTTAAATAGGCGGGACAGGCCTCCCGATATCCCCATCGAGTCGTGGCATTTTCAGGCGAACCGGCATCCGCTTCGCCTGAAAATGCTCCAAGAAGTTGTTCATTTGTCTATATGGCAACTTCTGCTAAGCTATTCACAGCTTCCCGATTCCGGAAGCTGTGAATAGCTTAGGGAATAGTACATGTTCCTGACCCGATATGCGGCTTTGGCATGGGCTGCCTTGGCAGTCACTTTGTCGCCTGTCCTGGCCCAAACCGCGCCTGACGCGAATCCGCCGGAAAACAGACATACGGCCCGCAGCTCCGCAAAGTTCATCCCTTCCACCTGCCGCTGCCTCCGAGATTTTGGACGGGCCGCGCCAGGGAGATCGATGGACCTATGAGTTGAAGGATAATGTCACCGACGAGGTCAAAGCGACGATCACGAACACGGTCGTTGACGTGACTGACAAGGAAATTGTCACACGTGCGAGTTTTCGCGGTCAGTCCAACCAGCAGACCGTCATCTTCGATCACAATTGGAACCGGGTCGATGATATGGTCTGGAAGTGGACACCCAATGACGGTTTGGGTATCAAGACCCCGCTTGCGGTCGGAAAGGAGTGGCGTCACGAGTCCACATCCTCGAACATGACCAATGGGACGATTTTGCGTACCGCAGTTGACGCGAAAGTCGTAGGTAAGGAAAGCGTCACGACGAAGGCCGGTACTTTCGATGTCTTCAAGGTCGTCTATACGGTGCGGCAAACGAACACGCACGATTCAACGAAGTCATCCAACTCGACGGTTGACCTGCTCTATGCGCCCCTCGTGAACCACTGGGTGAAACGGCGTGCGGTTGTGCGTGTCGAGGGACGCCTGCGCGATGACACTACTTTGGAGCTCGTTGATTATTCGCGAAAACCGTAACGCCGGATGACGGGGAGTTCACCTCGTTTGGAACAACCGGTGTGCCGATTGTCCCAGATAGAGGGCCTCTCGAAAGAATAATATCATCGCCATCCGGCGCAGATTCCACAATCATCGAGGATTCTTCCTCAACTGGCGCGGAATAAGACCAACGGTCATGAAGAATGACCGTTGGTAGCACTCTGGTATTTCCGCCAACGCTAAAGAAAAATGTGCCCTTGCCGCCACGCCGCCATCAGGCGGCGGCGGTTACGGGTTTGAAAGGGCGAGCGTAGCCGTAAATCATCGCGCGAGAAAGCCCCCATGCTTCGCAATGGCGGCGGCGTCGCGTGCGCCATGCAACACGCGAACTATAAGAACCTCGGTGTCAGTGGCGACGTAGTAGATGGCGTAGTTGCCCTGAAACATGACGCGGAGGTCGCGCGCCAACTGATCGCATGAAGTCCCCGCAAAAGGGAAGTCGAGCAAACGCGCGCAGGTCGCTTTGATCTTGGCGAGGAATTGCGTTGCGGCGGATTCCGAGTCGGCGGCAATGTAGGCCCAAATCTCGGCAAGGTCGGCCTTCCGCCGTGTCCGTCAAACGGAGTTGGCTCGGCCTGCTAATAGCTTCCTCCCTCGCACAATGATGGAGTCAACGTCGAAATCCTTGACGCGACCAGCGGCCACGTCGGCCAAGCCCTTCTCGATTTCGGCTTTGAGCGCGGCCAGCTCTTGAAACTGCAGGGTCCGCTTCATTTTCCAGTCGCGGATTGCTTCCCTGACAACCTCGCTGGTCGAGGCGTAATCGCCATCAGCGACGGCGGCCTTCACGACGGCGGCCATGTCGGTCGGCAGGGTTATGGTCAGTCGTTCGATGTCGGCCATATCGGCCTCCTTCCTAAAGGCGTTCATACTTTATCATACTTATGAATCAAAATGAGTGGCGAAAGCGCAAGTCTTTCGCGCGTATCTTTTGCGTAGCGGGAAGCGCAGAAAAGCAAGGGGTCGGCCCTTTAGGCAAAAGTCTTGATTTTTTGCACCGGTCACCAGTACGTTGACCTACCATTGCGAACCGACAATGATACTACTCTGGGGAAAGCGGCAATGAACGGGCACGGTCGGAAGCGTGGGTCGATTGTGTTGGCGGTTGTAATGGGACTAGCCATGATCGGGCTTGCCCTAGGTATATATTTCGGATTCAAAATTAGCGAATACCCTAAGCCAGTAAACATTCTGACATGCATAGTCTTCGCGGGAATCCTATTCTGGTGGGCATTCTCGGAGGACAAAGAATGGGGGATCGGGTTTGAGACTATTACTATGGCAGTTACTGTGATTTTGGCCGTAATTGCAATTCTTACCTTGACATCCATAAAGTAGGTCTTCTCGCGTAAATCTTGACTTTTGCACCAAAGCTAAGGCAACGCGCTCGGCTTGAGCCTGCGCCCGCCAAAAGCTAAGCTGCTTGACATGCCGCCGCCCATTCCTGTTCTGCTCGTTCCATACAATCCAGCTTGGCCGAAAATCGCGGCAAGTTATGCCGAGCGCTTGCAAACGCTCGGCTCAGTCCTCGCGACCGTTCATCACATCGGCTCCGACGTCTGTACCTGGATTAGTCGCCAAGCCCATAATTGATCTAATGCCGATCGTTACCGATTTGGGCGGGCTCGATAGGCAGCGTTCGCAAGTGACGGCACTGGGCTTTGATTGGCACGGTGAGTTTGGCATACCGGGAAGGCGTTATTGCACGCTCTCCGATGAAGACGGCAACCGCGCGGCCCAATTGCACTTCTTCGCTGCGGATTCGCCGGAAATAACACGTCACCTCGCTTTCAGGGACTATTTGCGCGCGCATCCGAAAATCGCTCAAGCGTACGAACAGGAAAAGCGCCGCTCCCGTGACCTCTACCCTGATGATTCCCACGCCTATGCCGATGAGAAAGCTGCATGGATTCGGGACACGGAAGCCAAAGCGCTTATTTGGTTCAACATGCAAAAATCTTGACTTTTTGCATAGTGACGCGATGGCGTTTTGAGAGATAGCAAAGCGCTTCGGCAGGGCTGTCAAAGCTAAAGAAGCTCGAAAACCCTGCAAGCTTTCTACACTCACCCCAGGTTCAATTCCTTGAAGAAATCATTCCCCTTGTCGTCGATGACGATGAAGGCGGGGAAGTTTTCGACCTCGATCTTCCAGATCGCTTCCATGCCGAGCTCGGGATATTCCAGAACCTCGACCTTCTTGATGCAATCCTGGGCGAGCCTTGCCGCCGGGCCGCCGATGGAGCCGAGATAGAAGCCGTGATGTTTGGCGCAGGCCTCGCGCACCTGGCCCGAGCGATTGCCCTTGGCGAGCATCACCATCGATCCGCCAGCGGCCTGGAACTGATCGACATAGGAATCCATGCGGCCTGCTGTCGTCGGCCCGAACGAGCCCGAGGCATAACCTTCCGGCGTCTTGGCGGGGCCTGCATAATAGACCGGATGATTCTTGAAATAGTCGGGCATGGGCTCGCCCCTTTCGAGCCGTTCGCGGATTTTGGCATGGGCAAGATCGCGCGCGACAATCATCGGGCCGGTGAGCGAAAGCCGGGTCTTGATTGGATGCTTCGTCAATGCGGCCAAAATCTCGCTCATCGGCTTCGTCAGGTCGATCTCGACCACCGAACCACCGAGCGAGGCCGTATCCACCGCCGGCAAATATTTCGCCGGATCATGTTCGAGCTCTTCCAGGAAGACCCCATCGCGCGTGATCTTTCCAAGCGCCTGCCTATCGGCTGAGCAGGATACCCCGATGCCGATGGGCAGCGAAGCGCCGTGGCGGGGCAATCTGACGACGCGAACATCATGACAGAAATATTTGCCGCCGAATTGCGCACCAACGCCTAAATCTTGGG
>DASQCU010000078.1:0-3063 GCA_035634575.1 Beijerinckia sp. | reverse complement strand
CTATCTTGAGGACGGCGATTTCGTCGTGCTGACGCATCGTTCGGCGACCTTTTACGATTACAGCCAAAATCCGGCCGAACGCCGCAAGATCAAGACGCAGGCTTCCGCCTTCCTGATCGACAAGGGCAATCACCGTCATTTCATGGCCAAGGAGATCCACGAACAGCCGGAAGTCGTCGGCCGCACGCTGGCGCATTATCTCGACATGTCGCGCGGCAGGGTCGCGCTGCCTTTCGAGCTGCCCGTCGACGTGATGAAACTGAAGCGCATCACCATTTGCGCCTGCGGCACCGCCTATATGGCCGGTCTCACGGCCAAATATTGGTTCGAACGTTTCGCCCGCCTCCCGGTCGATGTCGAGGTTGCCTCGGAATTTCGCTATGCCGAACCGCCGGTCGAGGATGGCGGATTGACGCTCCTCGTCTCGCAATCGGGCGAGACGGCGGATACATTGGCGTCGCTTCGCTATGCCAAGGAACGCGGCCAGAAAATCATCGCGGTGGTCAATGTCTCAAGTTCCACCATGGCGCGTGAAGCCGATCTCGTCGCGCCCACTCTCGCAGGCCCGGAGATCGGTGTCGCTTCGACCAAGGCCTTTACCTGTCAGCTTGCGGTTCTCGCCTGTCTCGCGCTTGCCTTTGCCCGCGAGCGCGGCCTGATCGATGCCGCGACCGAAGCGCGCCGCGTCGCCGAGCTGATGGCCATCCCGGGCCGGATGGCGCAGGCGCTCGACACAGAGGCGGCCGTCGAAGTGATCGCACGCGACATTGGCAAGGTGCGCGATGTGCTCTACCTCGGGCGCGGCACGGCCTTTCCACTGGCGCTCGAAGGCGCGTTGAAGCTCAAGGAACTCTCCTATATTCACGCCGAAGGCTATGCGGCGGGCGAGCTGAAACATGGGCCGATCGCGCTCATCGACGACAATATGCCGGTCATCATCATCGCCCCGAGCGATGGCGTGATCGAGAAGACGATCTCCAACATGCAGGAAGTCGCGGCCCGAGGCGGAAGACTCGTGCTGATCGGCGATCATACGCTCGTCCGCGATTTCGGGCATGAAGCGGAATCGACAATCCCCATGGCGACCATGCCACCGGATTTCGCGGCGATCGTCTATGCCGTGCCGATCCAATTGCTCGCCTATCACACGGCGGTTTTCATGGGCAAGGACGCCGACCAGCCGCGCAATCTCGCAAAGAGCGTGACCGTGGAATAGGGGCCCGCCTCGGCGAGGAATTGCGCCAACGGACATGAGAAATGGCCGCTGGCGCCGCGCTCAGCCCTCCACGACCCGGCGATAAAGATGCCAGGTTGCATGTCCGAGCACAGGCATCACGATCGCGAGGCCGATAAAGACCGGCAGCGAGCCGATGACCAAGGCAGCGGCAACGATGAGGCCCCAGAGCGCCATGGGTCCAGGATTTGTGAGCACGGCCCGGACGGACGTTTTGATCGCGGTCATGGCATCGACATTGTGGTCGAGAAGGAGCGGGAAGGACACCACGCTGATCGTCAAAACGACGACGGCGAAGATGAAGCCGACGCTATTGCCGACGAGGATGAGGGTCCAGCCGGCCGGGGTATGCAGGACTTGGCTGATGAAGCCGACGAAGGAGTCCTGCACCTCCTCACCGAAAGTCCAGTTGTAAATGGCCATGGCTGCGGCGAGCCAGATGAGGAAGATCACGAATAAAAGGATGCCAAGCGTCAGGATGGCCCCGAGCGACGGCGAGTGGAGAACGCCGAAAGCATGTTTCCAGGAGGAATCGAGACCCTGCTCTCGCCGCCGGCTCAATTCGTAAAGGCCAATCGCGGCGAAGGGACCAATCAGGGCGAAGCCAGCCATGAGCGGGAAGAGAAGCGGCAAAAGCGCATATCCGGAGATGAGTCGGGCGAGGAAGATGCCGACGATCGGATAGATGAGGCAGAGAAACACAATATGACTCGGTTTCTCCCAGAAATCGTCAAAACCCCTGGTCAATGCATATTTGAGGTCCGCCACTGTGATTTTGCGGACATAGAGAGGAGCCAGATTTCTGTCGCTCGTCGCACGGGATATCGTTGCTTCACCGGCGAGATGATGTTCGTTCGCCATTTCGGTCGTCCGATTTGCAGGTTTCAACAGCCATGAGAACGAGTGCGCGAACAATCGAGTTCCAGCTGTCGTGGCGTTATCCTGCCCCGTCAAAGCGGAGGCAGATTATGTAGTGTGTCAGTATGAATTTCGGCTCTCGGCCCATAGGCGACCTTCAAGGAAGGTCATTCAACTACCGCTTCGGGCCCCCATGACGGTCGTTCGATACCGCGCTCATGGTCCCGAAAGCAGACAGATGATGGTGCATAAATACACGTATGAAAGCCCCGCTGCTTCGTCACCCCACTTAAGGCTTGATCTCGACGGCGAGATATCGCGCGGCTTTTTCCATCAATCGGGTGTTGCGGACATCTACCCAAAGGTCAGCGGGATAGTATTTGCCAGACACAACCACTTTGGTGTTGGCAAGGCCTGTGGGTTTTTGGATGTCCCCATTCAGAAGCGACCTTCTGCGCCGAAAAAGATTGTGGATCGTGCTGCCGCGTCCGCTATCTGTCCAAAAAGCTTGATCGCTCGTAAGCATCAGGCACATACCTGTGTCCGCATAACCGGCGCGAAGGATGCCCTCTACAAAGGCTATGTCGTTGCAAAAGTCGTAAAGCGTCTCAGGATGACGCCCATTGAGTGGAACTTTAAGCTCAATGGCGCACGTTTGGCCGTTGGTTCTAACGAGAAGATCAAGGTTTGATTTCACGGGACGAGAGGAACCATCAAGCGGTTTGACGGCAAAAAATCTTTCAAACTCGACCTGCGCGCCATGCGCTCGAAAATGGCAGGCAAGCTCAAGCTGTAACGAGCGTTCATTGTAAATCTGACCGCACGACTCTAGCGTCTTCTCGAAGAAAGAAGCGAGCAAGCTCTCCAATGAGTACCATCCCCTCCGGCCTTCAGGCGTATGCCCCCATGACCGTACAAGCAAGGCTACGAAATGGTGCGAAAATCAAGAAATTTCGCACCGCGCTTTCACT
>DASQCU010000077.1:0-7008 GCA_035634575.1 Beijerinckia sp. | reverse complement strand
GAATTTCAAGCTTTACAATTCCGGCTTGCCGATATGGCGACCGAGCTCGCCGCAGCACGGCTCTTCCTTTATGCGGCGGCCGCGGCCTATGACAGTGGCCATCCCGAAACCACGATGCGCTGCGCCATGGCCAAGCGCTTTGTGACCGATATTGGGTTTAAAGTTGCCAACGAGGCTTTGCAAATGCATGGGGGCTACGGCTATTTGAGCGACTATGGCATCGAAAAAATAGTCCGCGATCTGCGCGTTCATCAGATCCTCGAGGGGACGAATGAGATCATGCGCCTGATCATCGCCCGCAAGCTCATCGCTGAGAGTTGAAAATGGCCGAGACTTCTACCGTCAGTCCTGCGCCCGAGCCAAATGTTATCGTGGAACGGAGCGGAGGCCTCGGCATCCTGCGTCTCAATCGCCCGAAAGCATTGAACGCTGTCACGCTCGAAATGGTTCGAGTTCTTGCAAAGACTCTCGATGAATTTGCCGTCGATCCCGCGATTGGACTCGTGTTGGTCGAAGGCGCGGGGGAGCGCGGCCTTTGCGCTGGCGGCGACATTCGTGCCATTTATGAAAGCGGCCGCAAGGGAGATGGCGAAGCGGCGACGTTCTGGCGTGAGGAATATGTCATGAACGCGCAGATCGCGCGTTTTCCAAAACCCTATGTCGCCTTTATGGACGGCCTCGTCATGGGTGGCGGCGTAGGGATTTCCGCGCATGGAAGCCATCGCGTGGTCACCGAGCGGACTCGCCTTGCAATGCCTGAAACCGGCATTGGATTTTTACCTGATGTCGGGGGCACTTGGCTCCTTGGCAAGGCTCCGGGCGAGACAGGAACCTATCTTGGGTTATCTGGCGAAATAATAGCGGCGAGCGACGCTGTTTATGCAGGCCTCGCGGACGTCCTTATTTCCGCGGCGGACCTGCCAAAAGTCCGGGAAGCCTTGGCCTTGCTCGGCCCGCAAACCACTCATGAGGTCGTGCGCGGGACGCTTAAGCAATTCGCTCAAAGCCCAGTGACCAGCCGGCTCGAAGCGCACAAAAATGTCATCGATGCAGCCATGCAGTCGAAAAATGTGGAAGACATCCTTGCGGCTCTTTTGCAAGACGGTTCCGAGTTCGCCGTAGCCGCAGCCAATACGATCGCGGGGAAATCTCCCACCAGCTTGAAACTCACTTTGCGGCTTTTGCGTCTTGCACGCTTCGCACCCGATTTGGAAACATGCCTTGTCAACGAATATCGCGGTGGAACGCGCTTGCTTGATGGGCATGATTTTTACGAGGGGGTGCGGGCTGCGGTCATCGATAAGGACCGGCAGCCACGCTGGTCGCCCGCCGATCTGAAGGATGTGGACGAGGCGGCGATCACGGCGCTGCTTTTGCCAACAGACAATGAGCCGCTTTTCCCAAAATAGGGAGAGGAAAAAAGTGAACGAAAAGAAAATTGCCTTTATTGGTCTTGGCAATATGGGCGGCCCAATGGCTGCCAATCTGGTCAAGGCCGGCTTTGAGGTTTCGGGTTTCGATCTTGGCGAGGAAGCCCGCGCCGCTGCAGCAAAAGCTGGTATTTCACTCGCGCAGAGCGCGATCGACGCGATCAAGGACGCCCAGACTTTAGTTACGATGTTGCCCGCCGGTAAACATGTGATCAGTGTCTGGAGCGAAGTTTTGCCGCTGATAGCTAAAGGCGCGCTCGTGATCGATTCGTCGACGATCGATGTGGGCAGTGCGCGTCGCGCGCATGAGATAGCCGGCGAATATGGGGCTCTGTCTCTCGACGCGCCAGTTTCTGGAGGCGTTGGCGGTGCTAGCGGCGGTACGCTCACCTTTATGGTCGGAGGTAGCAAAGAAGCATTTGAGCGTGGCGAGAGCATCCTGAAACATATGGGCAAAAGAATCATTCATTGTGGTGATTCTGGCGCGGGCCAAGCCGCCAAGATCTGCAATAACATGATCCTCGGGATCTCGATGGCGGCGGTTTGCGAGGCTTTTGCTCTCGGCGAAAAACTCGGATTGTCACATCAGGCGCTTTTCGACGTGACTTCGACCTCATCCGGACAATGCTGGTCGATCAGCAGCTATTGCCCAGTGCCCGGACCGGTGCCAACTTCGCCAGCCAACAATGATTATAAGCCGGGGTTCGCTGCCGCTTTGATGCTCAAGGATCTCAAGCTTGCGCAGGAAGCCGCGCTGCAGAGCGGCGCGGCCATACCACTCGGCGCTCAGGCGACCCAGCTCTACACATTGTTCAATCAGTTTGGACATGGTGGCGACGATTTCTCTGGCATCATCAATTTTCTGCGCGCGCAGTCCTAAAAGCACATGGAGGAACAAATGGCCTATGAGACGATCTTGGTCGAGACACGCGGTCGCGTCGGACTTCTCACCCTCAATCGCCCCAAGGCCCTCAACGCCATTAATCGTCAGCTGACCGAAGAGCTAATTTCGGCGGCCGAAAGCTTTGACCGCGATCCTGGTATAGGGTGCCTCGTGGTGACCGGTTCGGAAAAAGCCTTCGCGGCCGGCGCGGATATCAAGGAAATGCAGACGCAATCCTATATGGATATGTATGCCTCTGATTGGTTCAGCGCCTGGGAAAAATTTGTCGCCATCCGCAAGCCGGTCATGGCGGCGGTTGCTGGATTTGCTCTTGGCGGGGGTTGCGAGCTTGCGATGATGTGCGATTTCATCCTTGCAGCCGAAACCGCGAAATTTGGTCAGCCGGAAATCAAACTGGGCGTCATGCCCGGCATGGGCGGTAGCCAGCGCTTGGCAAAGGCTGTCGGCAAATCGAAAGCGATGGAACTTTGTCTGACAGGCCGCATGATGGATGCTGTGGAAGCGGAACGAGCGGGCCTTGTAGCGCGCATCGTGCCAGCGGCGGAGCTGCTCGCCGAAGCCTTGAAAACAGCCGAGACCATTGCATCGATGTCGCTGCCTTCACTCATGATGGTGAAAGAATCTGTAGCGCGTGCGGAAGAGACGACGCTAACTGAAGGTTTGCGTTTCGAGCGTCGGCTTTTTCATTCGCTCTTTGCAACGGAAGATCAGAAAGAGGGCATGACCGCATTTGTGGAAAAGCGGCCTGCTATATTCCGGCACTGCTAATACCTTCGTAACGCGCGAAGTTGATGGTGGCTTGCAGACGGTGACTTTGAAACTGCCGTCCGTCGTCACCACGGATCTCCGCCTCAACGAGCCGCGTTACGCGAGCCTGCCCAATATCATGAAAGCAACGAAAAAGCCGATCGTCGAGAAGACGCCGGCAGATTATGGTGTCGATATCAGCCCCCGCCTCAAGGTGTTGAAGACTTTGGAACCTGCAGGTCGAGCCAAACACGTTCGCTATGCTGCTTATACCGTGGTGTAGTATTGGTAACTCCGAACTCGGCAACAACCTCCAGCTAGGTGGGGTCACAAAGGTCAGCTTACGGATCGAAGAACACTTGTTGAGCATGCAGCGTATCCATATATTCGCGGATCGCCGCAATCTTCCCGTCGCGTGTTTCGACGAGGAAGTGATATCTGGCGTTATAGATTCGCCCGCTCTTCAGCTCGCCATAGGATTCCGCCTCGACCGCGACCTTTCCATCCTCAGCGATCATGGCCTGCGGGGTTATGCGTAGAGCCGCACTCTTATAGACTCCGGAGATGCCGGCGAGCAGCTGTCCGAGCTGTTGCTTTTCATAGAGCCCTGAAAATCCGGTGACGCTGCCCGAGACCCACCAGGTGGCATCTTCGGTCATCATGTCGAGCAATGCGGGAACGTTTCCGGACGAGAAAACCGCGAAATAGCCAGCGACCAAATCTTTGGCGGACTTGTTGTCCATAATCCTGTCCCTCCTCCGAGATTACTGAGCGAGCATGCCGGCATCGATGACGCGTTCCGAGCCCGCGATATAGGACGAAGCGTCCGACGCGAGGAATAGTGCGAGCTCCGTGGCCTCTTCGGGCGACGGCCTCCATCCGGCGATGGAAGACAGAACAACATGTTGCCGCCAAATTCCTCGGCAAACGAGCTCCTGATCGGCGGAGCCATTCGTAAGAAGGTCTTGGCTCCTTCCGTCAAGAACAGCTTGGCATGGGGCTCGCCCATGGCCAAGCGCAGTGCCGGCATCGATTCTCGCGTTCTCTTGCCGAGGTGTGATACTAAGAGTCGCAAAGCGCGACCCTTAGTTCCTTTCTGGAATTTTCGCCTTTTCAAAGGGATAGCGAAAATTCCAGAGCGGTCCAACGGTCATCTCTTATGACCGTTGGTGTCAGGCGACCTCGGATGCGACCGGCTCGCGGTCTTCTTTTGCGCCTGGAAGGCTCACGCGTGGCGCGACTTCCTTGGCGATCAATTCCAGCGAATAGAACCAGGGCGATGGATCGTCGTAGTAATCATGGGACTCCACCTGCAGCGTGCCCCAGCCACCGCAATGGGCGAAGAGGGCGTTCAGTTTCTCGACGCAGGTGTCGGGCGAGCCGACAATGAAGACATTGTCGATGAGGAATTCAAGGTCGGCATCGGCCGGATCTACTCCCGCATCCTTGGCGAAGCCGTCCATCATACCGAAGCGGCGCCAGATCGGGATCAAATAGCGGTTGAAGCAATAGCCGATGGGCCCTTCCATAACCAGCTTCTTTGCTTCGGCGTCGGTATCGGCGCAAAACACTGTCTGCGAGACCGCATGGCGCGAACGGTCGGGCGTGTGCCCTGCCTTGATGGCTGCTTCGGAATAGGTCTCCCAGTGCTTCTTGAGCGCGTCCTTCCCCGAGAAGATGGAGATCGGCTTGAAATTGCGCTCGCCGGCCAGCCTCATGGACGGCGAGTTGTAGCTGAACCCGGTGACGGCGATCTCCGGAAACGCGCCGCCCCAGGGCGCGAAATTGGCCAGCTTGTGCTGTTCGTCATCGCTGTCTTCGGCTTTCGCCTCTTCGGGAAATCCTGCATTCCAGAAGCGGCCTTCATAGAAGAAAGGCTCGCGCCTCCAGATTTTCTCCATGATGAACAGCGACTCGCGCACCATCTCGTTCAAGAAAGCAGTATCATGGCCGTTCTGGATGCCGTGCATATAGGACGCTTGGGGATAGGCGCCCGCGCCGATTGCCATGAAGTAGCGGCCTTCGAGAATCTGCGACAACCACCCCACCATGATGGCGAGCTTGGTTGGATGCTGATGAGGCAGAAGGTGCGCCATCGGCGCGAACTTGATCCTGTTCGTCTGAAGCGCCGCGGCAGCCATGATGAACTCAGGGTTCGGGATATTCTCCCAGATCTGCGAGGCATGCTCGGAAATAAGCATGCAGTCGAAGCCGATCCTGTCGCATGCGACCGAGCTTTGAACGCCCCAGTCGAAGGTCTGACGCGCAGTGCGTCCCGGCCGCATATAGGGGTGAAAAATAAGACCTGTCTGCATAGCCATAGCGCTCTCCTCCCTTATTTGTCTTGAATCCGGTGGCCGCTTCGTAGCGGCTCTCTGATTAAGTCGAGTGACTTAAACATATCACAACCTGCACCTTGCGCAAGCCCTCTCGCGCGAAAAAGTCTCATTGCTCGTGCAAGAGCTTGCCTTGGAAGCGGGTTTTGATTGAATCGCGAGTTTCGGCCCGGCAAATGCTGGTCAAGCCAACGAGCAGGATCGAAAGATTGAACGTCCAAACGCCCAAGCCCATTCCCATCGACGGGTCATTTACTGCGGCCAAGCTCAAGATCATTTTGGCCGCAGAAAAGCTCTTTGCGCAAACCAGCATCGAAAGCGCCTCGCTCCGGGAAATCGCGGTCGAGGCTGGCCAGAAGAACCACTACGCCGTCCAGTACCATTTCGGCTCCCGCGAAGGGCTCGTGCGCGCAGTCTTCGCGCATCGCATGTTTCAGATGGAAGCGCGCCGCGGCGTGATGCTGGCTGAGGCTGAGCGGGAGGGGCGGCTCGGAGAAGTCGGGGCACTGCTGGAAATGCTCTATGTTCCGCAGCTCGAGCTGCAGAGGAGCGATGGAAACAAATCTTACGCGCGGTTTCTTTGCCAATATCTCCTAAGGGAGCGATCGAGGAACTTTGGTGATTTTGGCATCCCGTTGCCGCCGAATCTTGCGCGTATTTTCGATCTGCTTGGCGACTATCTCGGTCATTTGCCCAATGAGACCGCGCAGCGTCGGCTCGTGAGCGCATCTCTGGTCTTTCTGAACATTCTCGCGACCTATGTGGACGATCGCGGCGAGCGCACGGACATGTCTGGCGCTGAGACTTTTGAGCAAGCCTTAGAAGATACACTCGCGTTGATCGAAACAGCTCTCGTGATGCCGCTGGTAACGCGCAGCGGGCCGCCCCATTGAGGGCGATTGGCGGTCAACCTCTGGCGCCGTCGGGCGACAGCTTTTGACCAATAAGCGTGCGCCTCGCCGACGGCATCGGCTGGGCGAGGTCCTCCCGAAAGGCGCATTGGTGCCCGTGAAGGGCAATACCGGTTGGCGCGAGGTCGAGATTGGCCGCGGCTCGCGGGCGGCGATCTGACCCTATTCGCGCTCGAATGCGGGCTGCGGTTCGGCCGCATTGTCCGTGGTCCGCTCCTTCGCCGGAACTCAGGGCAGAAGGTTCACGCCGATCGGTTGACCAATAAGCATTCCCTATAAGCCCTCCGCTGGCCATCCCACTGAACCTTTGGCCGGCTTCGCCCTTGTTCCATTTTCGAATTTTCGGGAAAATTCAAGAGTGGCCCCACGGGTCATTCTTGACCGGTGCTACTATAGGTCCGAAGCAGCCATCACTGCAGATTGACGATGATATTCGGCGTCGCGGCGGGGTTTATCGCGGCGGCATCGAAGGACGGCGGCGCCATCGAGCCTCGGGCATCGTTCGAGAAGCCATAGGGCTCCGTCGGCGCACCGAGGAAATTCTTGTCGAGCTTGCCGTTTTTGTTCTCGTCCTGGAATACGGCCACGGCATAGCGATCTCCTGAGAGACCTCGAAACACCGCCGTCACCGCATTTCCCGGCTGGTCGATCACCTGTACAGCCGCCGGTTTCCCGGGCTC
>DASQCU010000076.1:0-3322 GCA_035634575.1 Beijerinckia sp. | reverse complement strand
CGGGCCGCCGGAATTGCCCTTGTTGATGGGTGCATCGATCTGGATGAAATCATCGTAAGGGTCCTTGTCGATATTGCGTCCGCTTGCCGAGACAATCCCCGCGGTCACTGTTCCGCCAAGGCCAAATGGATTGCCGACTGCGAGGACCCAGTCGCCGACACGCGGTGCTTTATCGGCAAAGACCACATAAGGAAAATCGCTCCGGCTATCGACCTTGATCAATGCAACATCGGTCTGCGGATCGGTGCCGATCACTTTCGCGGTATGAATTGAGCCGTCATCGGTTACGACCTCAACTGTCTTGGCCTTATCGACCACATGATAATTGGTCACGGCATAGCCGTCGGCTGAGATGAAAAAGCCCGATCCCTGGCCGGTGATCGAATAACGGAAATGGGGCACATGAGGGATGCCGAACCGGCGGAAGAAACGCTCCAAGGGCAAGCCAGGTAATGGAGACCAATCCTCATCTTCATGTCGTTGCGCTTGCGCGCTTTCCGCCATTTTGACGCGGACAGAGACGACCGCAGGTTTCACTTTTTCGACAATGTCGGCAAATCCCGACGGCCCCTGAACATCGGAAGGTGCAGCAGCAGCTGAATGCGCGGGCGAAATGAAGTCTACGAATCTGGCAGAACGCAATGAAGGTTCGGCGACAAGTGCCGCAATGGCCAGGCCGGAAACGGTCGCAAATAAAATGATGCGACGTTCGCGCTTTGACAAATCCTCTCTCATGGAGCGACCTCCATCATGAAAGGGTACCAACGGTCAGTCTTCATGACCGTTGGTATTATTGAGACAAATAGTGAAACGCTGTTACGGTTTCCTGTCGAGGGTATTAAGCTTTCGTAAGAAGCCACTGGCAAACATCAGACACCCTTCAACTGAGCGATGCGCACAGGGACCGGTGGGTGCGAATAATAGAATAGCGTGTAGAGCCTATCTGGTGTGAGCGTTGAAAGATTGTCGCGCGAAAGCTTCGTCAAAGCGCTGATCATGGCCTCAGGCCCGACCATGGTCTTCGCAAAATGATCAGCCTGGAACTCGGCCCGGCGGGACAGCCAGCTTGTGAGAGGCGAAAGCAGATGCGAGACGGGTCCCATTGCGGTCAGGACAATGATCAAGACCAGGGCTGGATCATCGGGCAGGCCGAAGGCCATTGCCAAGCCACCCCTTGCAAAAGCGAAATGAAGCACCGCGAAGGCGAGGAAAGAAAGCACCGCACCTTCAGCAATACGCTGGCCGATATGACCGAATTTGTAATGCCCCAGCTCATGCGCGAGAATGGACAGGATTTCGTCAGGGCCGTGTTTCTGCAAGAGCGTATCGAAGAAGACGATGCGCTTGGCCCTCCCCAAGCCGGTAAAATAAGCATTGCCATGGGTTGAACGCCTGGACGCATCCATGACGAAGAGCCCCTTGGATTCAAAGCCGCATTTGGCCAGCAAAGCTTCGATGCGCGTTTTCAGCGTCTCATCCGCCATGGGCGTGAACTTGTTGAACAAGGGCGCGATCAAGGCGGGATAGATCACGATCATGGAAATCATGATCACCATTAATGCAGCCCAGCCGAGGAGCCACCACAGGTTGGGCAGGATGTGCAACAGCCAGAGGAGACCATAAAGCAAAGGCACACCGAAGACGAGTTGCAGGGCCGCGGCCTTGATCTGATCGCGCAGAAACATGCCTGGAGTGGTGCGATTGAAGCCAAAGCGGTCTTCCAGCCGGAATGTCCTGACGATCGAGAAAGGCAGATTGAGGATGTGCCCGATCGCGGCGACAGAGACCACCATGGCGACGCTGCGGGTGAATCCCGGAGCGATGATTTGCGCGAGCAACGTGTAGACCGGCGCCAGAAAGACGGTCAGCCAGAGCAGGGCAATCAATGTATCGAAAATGGTCTGAACCTTAGCCAGCCGCAAATTCGCCAGCGTGTAATCCGCTGCCCGCTGATGTTCCTCCAGACTGACCTGATCGACAAATTCGACTGGAACGCGGCCACGATGACCGGCCACCGAAGCCGCCTGCCGGTGCTTCAAATAGATGTCGAGCGCGCAGGAGAGAAAAATGGCGGCCAGAATGATAGCGGCTGTCAAACTCATCGATTGATTCCGAAGTGGCTTGCGGAGGATCGCTCTTTGCGATCCATGATATCACGCAAGATATACTTCTTCGCGCAATTCACCAGCCTCTTTCCCGGAGCCCTGGAGCGTAGCGGAAGGACATCCGGATCCAGCGCAACATGTTGCGAAGCGCATTATGTCATGCCGCTTACCAGTCAGCGCGAGGACCCTCAATGATCCTCTTTGCCCTGGGCCCCGGCTCTCCGCTTCGCTGCGGCCGGGGAAGACTCAAACAGGCACCGCAGCAGCTGGCTGCGCAACAATTGACCGCCGCAATGGCTCGAAATCTTCCGCCTTCAGCGTTTCCTTCTTGATGAGCAATTCCACGCCTGTCTCAAGATCGTGCCGCCGTTCGAGGAGGATCTGGCGGGCTCGCGCCGCAGCCTTTTCGATAATGTCGCGAACCGCTATGTCGATCTCGCGCGCCGTCGCCTCGGCAGCAGATAATAGCTTGTCCTGAGGAACAGCCAAAAATGTCTGCGGTTGCGCGGCATAGGTACGCGCGCCGAGAACGGCGTCCATGCCATATTTGGTGACCATTTCCACCGCGATCTCGGTCGCCCGCTGCAGATCGTCGGCGGCACCCGTCGATACATCGCCATCATATATCAGCTGCTCGGCGGCGCGCCCGCCCATAAGGACGGCGATGCGATTCTTGAGATCGCTGGCGGAGAGGAGAAAACGATCTTCCGTTGGCCTTTGCATGGTGTAGCCAAGGGCGCCCACACCGCGCGGGATGATCGAGACCTTCTGGACAGGATCGACACCCGGCAGGTTCGCGGCCACGAGCGCGTGCCCCATTTCATGAAACGCGACGCGCCGGCGCTCGGTCTCGCTCAAGACGCGGCTCTTCTTCTCGATGCCGGCGATGATGCGCTCGATCGCCACGGAGAAATCGTCAAGCGTCACCGTATCGGCGTTGCGGCGCGTTGCGTTAATGGCCGCCTCGTTGATCAGATTGGCAAGGTCCGCCCCGGTGAAGCCGATCGTCAGGCCCGCCACCACATCGAGATCGACATTTTCCGCAAGCCGGATCTTGCAGACATGCACTTGCAGGATCGCAAGACGGCCGGCGTGATCCGGACGATCGACGAGGACCTGCCGGTCGAATCGGCCAGCGCGCAGCAGCGCGGGATCGAGCACCTCGGGACGGTTGGTCGCCGCGAGCAGGATGACACCGGTCGACGGATCGAAGCCGT
>DASQCU010000075.1:0-11279 GCA_035634575.1 Beijerinckia sp. | reverse complement strand
GGAGGCAGCTTTCGACTTTTGCGGCGCGCGCACCGTCACCGGCGCCGAGCCAACCCCATGGCCCCGCTGCGCCAGCATGTCGGTGTAGCCCCCCGCATATTCGAGCCAGCGCCCTGCCCCTTCGGAAACAAGGACCGAGGTCGTCACGCGATCGAGAAAATCGCGATCATGGCTGACGATGATGAGCGTGCCCGGATAATCGTTCAGCATTTCCTGCAGGAGATCGAGGGTTTCGAGATCAAGATCATTGGTCGGCTCGTCGAGCACGAGAAGATTGGAGGGCTGCGACAGGGCGCGAGCCAACATCAAGCGTCCCCGCTCGCCGCCGGACAGACGCCCGATCGGCGTGCGCGCCTGTTCCGGCCCGAAGAGAAAATCCTTCATATAGCCGATGACATGTTTTTTCTCGCCATTGACCTCGACGAAATCGCTGCCGCCGCCGGTCAGCGCATCTTTCAGGACCGTTTGCGGATCAAGGCTCGCGCGGCGCTGGTCGAGCGTCGCCATTTCGAGACTGGCGCCAAGCCGGACCGTGCCTGCGTCCGGGGCGAGGACCCCGGTCAGGAGATTGATGAGTGTCGTCTTGCCGGCGCCATTGGCCCCGACAATGCCAAGCCGGTCACCGCGCAGCACGCGGGTCGAGAAATCCTTGACGATCGGGCGATCCTCATAGGATTTCGCGATCTTTTCAGCCTCGATCACGAGCTTGCCTGAAACCTTGCCCTCGGTCGCGACGAGCTTGATCTCGCCGTTTGAATCGCGGCGTTGGCGGCGCTCGATACGCATGGTCTGGAGACCGGCCAGGCGCTTCTGATTGCGCTTGCGCCGCGCGGTGACGCCATAGCGCAACCAATGTTCCTCGGCGACGATCTTGCGGTCGAGCTTGTGCTGCTGCTGCTCTTCCTCCTCCAGCACCTGATCGCGCCAGGCCTCGAATTCGGCAAAGCCGCGCGCATGGGTGCGGGTGCGCCCGCGATCGAGCCAGACGGTATTGCGCGACAGATTTTGCAGGAATCGGCGGTCGTGGCTGATGATGACGAGGGCCGAACGCAAGGTTTTGAGTTCCGCCTCAAGCCATTCGATGGCGGGCAGATCGAGGTGATTGGTCGGCTCGTCGAGGAGCACAATATCGGGTTCGGGCGCAAGCACGCGGGCTAGCGCCGCGCGGCGGCCCTCGCCGCCGGAAAGCCGCGCGGGATCTTCCTCGCCGCTGAGGCCGAGTTCGTTCAAAAGCGTTCGGGCGCGATGGGGATCGTCCATTGGCCCAAGCCCCGCCTCGACATAGGCGAGCGCGGTGGAAAAGCCTGAAAAATCCGGCTCCTGCGGCAAATAGCGGACAGTGGCGTCAGGCTGCATGAACCTTGTGCCAGCATCGGGCTCGATAAGGCCTGCCGCGATCTTCAAAAGCGTCGATTTGCCGGAGCCGTTGCGGCCGACAAGGCAGAGGCGCTCGCCAGCGGAAACCGAAAGATCGGCGGCTCCCAGGAGGGGCTTGCCGCCAAGCGTCAGCATGATGTTCTGCAAATGCAGAAGAGGAGGAGCCATGAGATCCGTGGGCTGGAGAGGACTGAGGCTAGCCTTTCGATGAAGGGCCGTCCTGCATCCTGAAAAGGATGCAGGCATATTCACTCACGCTGCCTTCTGCTTCGGCTGGACCTCGGCGCTATAATCATCGACCATGGCGCGTGAAATTGCGCCCGGCGTGAATTTATAGGGACCGATCTCGGAGACAGGCGTTACCTCAGCACCGGTGCCGGTGATGAAACATTCCTCGAATCCGACAAGCTCTTCCGGCATGATCCGGCGTTCGATCACTTCGATTCCCCGCCGTTTGGCAAGGTCGATCACGGTGCGCCTTGTGATCCCATCGAGGAAACAATCGGCGATCGGCGTGTGGATCGCGCCATTCGACGTGAAGAAAATATTGGCGCCGGTGCATTCGGCAACGCGGCCCTGCCAGTCGAGCATCATCGCATCGGCATAGCCGCGCCTCTCAGCGCGATGCTTCGAAATGGTGCAGATCATATAGAGGCCCGCGGCCTTGGACCCGCATGGCGCGGTCAAGGGATCGGGGCGGCGATATTCGGCAATGTCGAGCTTGATGCCCTTCATCTTCTCGTTGATGTCGAACATGCTGGGCCAGTCCCAGACCGCGATCGCGACATTGATCGTCGAATTCTGCGCGGCGACCGCCATCATTTCACTGCCGCGCCAGGCGACCGGGCGGACATAGCAGCTCTGAAGATTATTCTTCTCGACGACGAGCTGCTTTGCGGCTTCGAGTTCCGCGGCTGAATAGGGGATCTCGAAATCGAGAAACCGTGCCGAAGCTTTGAAACGCTCGGAATGTTCGACCGATTTGAAAATGCGGCCGCCATAGGCGCGCTCGCCCTCGAAAACGCAGGACGCATAATGCAGGCCATGCGAAAGAACGTGCAGCTTGGCATCCGCCCAGGCGACCAGATGGCCGTTCATCCAAATGAATCCCTCACGCTGGTCGAAAGGCAAGACTGACATGGGCCGCTCCTCCTTGAAGCAGGATTCTTGAATACTACAGGTCATAAAGAATGACCTGTATTGCCACTCTCGATTTTTCCGCTCAACCCTTTGAAAAGCGAAAATTCGAGAAAGGAACCAAGGGTCGCCATTTGCGATCCTTGGTATATCGCCGTTCCGCAGGAACAGGCGGTGCAACTCCGGTAAATCGCTTTCGCGGCAGCGATTTACCGGAAACGAACCCTGAATCCTTGAGGATTCAGGACATATAAAGCCGGAAACACCGGCCTTGTGACATCCCGCAAGAATTTATTAAGGTTTTGCAGGATCGCGGATCAAATGGGAAGGCAGAAAGACAGGTCGCCCTGCTTCCGGGCACGTCCTTAACAGCAGGCAGCTTGGAAGCTTGACCCGTAACAATCTTCGGGAAATATGTCAACAGTACTGACTTAAATACCGCGTCCCGCAGGCGGATGGTGGCGCAAGGCCGTCTCGAAGGTTGCGGCTGAGGCTTGGAAAAAGGTTTTTTAAGACCAATCGCGCTCTTCTTAAGCAATTTATGGTAAAGCGATTTCTCAAGAACCCTGAAAAACTCAAGGATTTGAGGGTATGCCCCGGCTTTGAAGAATGACCGTTGGAGAGAAAAGGCACTCGCGTGAATCCAACCATTCAGAAAAAAACAAGTTCGCACAGCGTCATGCAGACGACACCCGAGGCACAAGTGCCTGAAACGGAGCCGATGTTCGATCTGATCGAACTTTTCTTTTTTGCCTATCGCGACTTCATCCGCGAGGCCGACCATCTGCTCGAAAATTATAAATTCGGCCGCGCCCATCATCGCGTGCTGCATTTCGTTACCCGGCGGCCCGGGCTCACAATCGCCGAATTGCTCGACATTTTGAAAATAACAAAGCAAAGTCTCAATCGCGTGCTCAAGGAACTGCTCGATCAGGGCTATGTCGAAGCAAGGGCCGGTGCGCAGGATCGCCGCCAGCGGCAGCTCTATCCAACCGCGCGCGGACGGGCCTTGGCACTCGAAGTCGCCGGGTTGCAAACGCGGCGGCTGCGCCGCGTCTTTGCCGGGCTGCCTGAAAACGCGCCCGAGGAGGCGATCGATTTTCTGCTAGCCATGGTTGACGCGGGCGAGCGGGATAAGGTCGCGGCCTTGATCGCGTCGAGCGATGCTTGAGCAGGCTCATACCAACGGTCATAATGGACCGTTGCGCATTGCCGGATCTGGATCGCCCCTCCAAGGGAACGGAGATGGAAAGGTGACGCATCAATCGTATCCGGTTGCCGCACCTTGCGTGCCGGCGGATGATGCCGCCCATCTCCTCATCGTCGATGACGACCGGCGCATTCGCGCCCTGCTCTCCCGCTATCTCGCCGAACAAGGCTATAGAGTCACGACGGCGGGCAACGCAGCAGAGGCCACGGCCTGCCTGAAAAATTTCGCTTTCGATCTCATCGTGCTTGACGTGATGATGCCAGGAGAGAGCGGTTTCGATTTCGCGGCGAGGCTTCGCACCAATTCTTCGGAACTTGCGAGCGTCCCAATCCTGATGCTGACCGCCCGGACCGAAGCCGACGATAGAGTGCGCGGTTTCGAGGCAGGCGTCGATGATTATCTCGGAAAGCCTTACGAACCGCGCGAGCTTGCGCTGCGCATCGCCTCGATCCTGCGGCGCGCCCAGCCGCGCATCGTCGCGGGACCGGTGACACAGGTGCGATTTGGCGATTTCACTTTCGATCTCGAACGCGGTGAATTGCATCAACAAGGTGAGATCGTGCGCCTGACCGAGCGCGAACGCGATATGCTGCGCCTGCTTGCCGAAAATGCCGGCGAGACGGTGACTCGCGACGCGCTGGCGGGGCCGGGCGCCGCCGGCAATGAACGCACGGTCGATGTCCAGGTAAACCGGCTGCGCCGCAAGATCGAACGCGACCCGGCCAATCCTTTATATCTGCAGACCGCGCGCGGCGTAGGCTATCGCCTGCTGGTCGATCGTTAGAATATTTTTCAGGTGAAGCGGATGCCGGTTCATCCTAGCGCCGAGCCCTTTTGCACCAAAATTAGTGCTTTGTTCGAAAAGGGCTTTGTTTGGTGCAGAAGTCCGCTGCGAAATGGTTTTCGCTTTTCCCGCCTCACGCGGCGTCCTTTTTGTGGTATGATGCTTTTATGAATCGACAGGAGATCATCGCCAAACTGAAGGAGAACGAGGCGGCCTTGCGCTCGCAAGGTGTCGCGCATGTGGCGCTGTTTGGTTCCCGCGCGCGCGGCGACGACCGCCCCGACAGCGACATCGACATTATGGTCGAGATCGCGCCGGACTTCCCTATGGACGTGTTCCAGTATGTGGGGGTTGTTCACGCCATCGAGGATTTATTCCCGTTGCGCGTCGATGTTTCAAACCGTATCGCCCGAAAACCCCATGTCCAGCCTTCCGCCAAGCGCGACGCGATTTATGCCTTCTGAGGACTCACCCAAATTCGCTTCGTACGACATCCGCGACAATATTCTTCTCGCGCAGGAGTTTGTTGCAGCGCTTACGTTCGAGGCGTTCAAAGAGTCGCGCTTGCATTTTTACGCCGTGACGCGGGCGCTGGAAATTATCTCCGAAGCGAGCCGCCGTTTGCCCGATGATTTGCGCGAGAGGCATGCGAATTTGCCTTGGCGCTCCATCAGGGACGTTGGCAACTTCTATCGCCACCAATGCGACAACGTGGCCGAATCCTATGTCTGGGCGACGGTGCATGAGCATCTTCCGCCGTTGTTGGTTGCCGTCCTTGCTGAAATCAAGGCGCCTGGCGGCGCCCCATGAATTACGCCTACGCGCGAGTGTCGACGGACGGTCAGAGCGTTGACGCGATCCGGGCGAGTTGCCTCACAACACACGAGGAACAGCCGTGAGCCTTGCCTTGCCAACCTATTTCGAGCGGCCGCGCTCCTTGTGGCGTGGCTTCCTGCGCAAGGTCGCGTCCTTTCTGCCAAAGGGCCTGCGCGCGCGCTCGATCCTCATCGTCATCGCGCCCATGGTGATTTTGCAGAGCGTGCTCACTTACGTCTTCATGGAGCGTCATTGGCTGCTCGTCACCACGAAGCTCTCGAATGCGCTCACCCAGGACATTGCGGCCATTATCGATATTTATCAGACCTACCCGCAAGGCACGGATCATGCGGCCCTGGTGAGGATCGCCCAGGACCGCATGAAGATAGATATTGAATTCCTGCCCAAGGGCCCATTGCCGCCCGCCTTGCCAAAGCCCTTCTTCTCGATCATCGACATTGCCCTTTCAAACGAGATCCGGCATCAGATCGGGCGGCCGTTCTGGCTCGACACAGTCGGGCGATCGAACCTGATCGAAATCCGCATAGAGCTCGATGACGCAATTCTGCGGGTCGTCGCTACCCGGGGCGCGGCCTATGCGTCGAATTCCCATATTTTCCTTTTGTGGATGGTCGGCACATCTTTCGTCCTGGTCATCGTAACCATTGCGTTCCTGCAGAATCAGATCCGTCCGATCCTTTTGCTCGCCCGCGCGGCTGAAGACTTCGGCAAGGGGCGCGACCCAGAGTTCCGGCCGGTTGGCGCGCGGGAGGTGCGTCAGGCGGGCTATGCTTTCATCGAAATGAAGCGCCGTATCGAGCGCGCCTTCGAGCAACGCACCACCATGCTGAATGGCGTGAGCCATGATCTGCGGACAATCCTGACCCGCTTCAAACTTTCGCTCGCCTTGATGGACGAAAGCGATGAGCAGCAGGATCTCGAAAAAGATGTCAAAGAAATGCAGCGCATGCTCGAAGCCTATCTTGCCTTCGCGCGGGGGGATGCCGGCGAAAGCGCATCCCTCATCGACATGCACGATTTCCTCGAGGAGCTGCGCCTCGATGCAGAACGGCATGGCGCGCATGCGGAGGTTCAATTCAACGGCGATCCCGAAGTCGCGGTGCGGCCCAATGCGTTCAAGCGCTGTCTCGCCAATCTCGTCGGCAATGCACGAAGCTATGCGAAAAAAATCCGGATCGAAGGCAATCGCGATCAGCGCTTCCTGACGATCCATGTCGATGATGACGGGCCGGGCATTCCGGTTGAGTCCCGCGAGGATGTTTTCCGGCCATTCTTTCGGCTCGATGAAGCGCGCAACCAGGATGAAGGCGTCACCGGCACGGGGCTTGGCCTTTCGATCGCGCGCGACATTGCCCGTTCGCATGGCGGCGATATTACGCTGAATGAGAGTCCGGCAGGAGGGTTGCGGGCAACCGTGCGCGTGCCGGTGTAGTTTCGTGAAAGACTTTGGGGGCGTCACCACCCCATGAGGCTCCCAGCCGCAATCCCAGGTACGTGACAATGCCCCGTCCGGTCCCAAAAGCCGTCAATCGACTTCGACAAAGGCCGCCCCTTTGGCGCGGAACTGAATCTCCGGCAGCAAGGAGAGGACAAAACAGGACAGGACCAACACCCCCGACCACAGGACGAGGAAATCGCGAAAAATAATCGCCGCGCTTTGACTGGCGTCTTGTGCCAAGGCCGTATCATGCACGGACATTCCGACACTCAGGCCGGTCAGGGCCTGAACGATCGCCGTGAAGATTGCGATGCCGAGCGTGCTCCCCAAGGCACGGAAGAAAATATGAATGCCTGTCGTGACGCCGATATGGTCATAGCGGACCGCATTCTGCGCCAACACCAATATCGGCGGCAGGATCGCACCAATTCCCAGACCGATCACGCTCGCCATCGCGAAGAGAGCGGCGAACCCCATGTCATTGAGCTTGATCGCCATCAAGGCCGCAGCCGTTGCCGCAACGATCGATCCAAGGATCGGAGCCAGACGATATCGCCCCGAGGCGCGCATATATTGGCCGGATAGATAGGAGCCAAGGACGATCGCCACCAGTGGCCCGGCCAATAGCAAGCCGGCAGAACTGGAGGACACATCGCGGCCTGTCTCCAAATAAATGGGGAAGAAGACCGAAAAACTAATATTCACGGCCATGACGAGAAGTGCCGCAACAGAGGTGACCGCCACCACCCTATTTTTGATAATCGAAGGCGGCACGATCGGCGCATCGCTGCGGGCTTGCTGGCGCAGTAGAACGAAACCGAAGAAAATTGTTGCAGCGAAAAGACAGATGATTTCCTTCGAGTCCCAGGGCACAATACGGCCACCCCAGCTCAAGGCCAATAAAAAACAGAGATTGGCCGCAACCATAAGGGCGGAACCAATCGCATCGACGCGGCCACGCTTTTGCGGCAGCGGCACATGGCGCAGGCTGTATCGGCAAAAGATCATGGCGAGGATCACCAAGGGAAGCTGACCGAGGAAAATCCAACGCCAGGATACAAATTGCGCGGTGAGACCGCCGATGATCGGCCCTGCCAATCCGGCGAGGCCATAGGTCCCGGAAATGTAGACTTGATATTTGCCACGTTCGCGTGGCGACAGGATATCGGCGACAATCATATTGGGGAGCGACATCAAACCGGCGCCGCCAAGACCCTGCACCGCACGGCCGACGACGAGCGTCAACATGGAGGGAGCCAGTCCACAAAGGGCCGATCCCGCGAGAACCAGCAGCAAGGCGCTCATCAAAATTGGCTTGCGGCCATACATGTCGCTCAATTTGCCGACAATCGGCATGGCCGCTGTCGAGCTCAGCATATAAGCGGTCACGATCCAGGGAGCATTGCCGACATCCTGCATCTCCACGCCTATTCCGATGAGGACCGGCGCGACGATCGCTTGATCCACCGCGCCAAGAAACATCGCCAAGATCAATCCACCGAAGATGGCATGAATCTCTTTCGGCAAAAGAGCCCGGCCAGGAATATCTTGGGCGGCGCGTTGCGACGCCGGCAAGGCGGTCGAAGAATGAGATTTTTGTGGCGCAGGCATTTCCGAGGTCTCTCGCATCAATGCTTTAAGCACCGCCGTTTTTTTTTGAAGGAACCGGCGGTGCGGATTCGGCAAACCGAGAACCATGAATCCTCACGGATTCATGATATGTTATCCGTGCATACGCACGCGAATGAGGTGCCGTTCACTGTCCTGGAAACGGGTCCGCGCATGTAACATTTCATGGTTGTTGACGACGATGAGGGAATCGTCTGCGAGGACCGTCTCCGGAGTCGCCACCGACTTCGTCACCTGCACGAGCAAGCCGACGGCGCGTCTCACCGGAGTCCAATCAAGCGATGGGAAAGCCTGTTCTCCATCGGCGAAAGTATCGAGCCGGAAACGGATCAGCGGCTCATTCGACAAGATCGGCGCCCAAGTATATTGGGGCTCTGAAGCGGTAGCGAAAACCGACGGAATTCGGAATGGAATAGCGGTCGTCGACAAAATGCTGACGGCGTCTCGTCCCTCTTCGCTTTCCATCATCGCCGCCAATATTTTCCAGCCGCTGGCGAAAGTGTTCAAGCCCCCGCCACAGCGCGCCGCCCGGATTGAATAGAGCAGAAAATATCTTTCCGGATTCTGGTAATATTGCGTGTCGGTATGATACTCGGCTTCGTTGTCATGTTCCGAAAAAGTCGGAAAATAATCGGCCTCGATCTTGCGCGCCTTCACATCCCACAGAACCTTGCGCGACTTCGCATCGGTACCCGTCGGGCGGCCGATGAGACAAGCGAACGCGTAAAGAAAGTACCGCTTTTCGTCGAGCGTTGCGCCCGAAAGTCCCAAGTGATCGATTCGCACTCCGGCTTGCCCGAGATTTAAACGCGACGAGATAGAATCGGACCATTCCGCAAGGTTTGGACACTTCTCCTCAAGGAGACGCCTAAACCGATAAAGGCTATTGCCGGACAAGGGTGTCAGTTCCGAGGGATCCGCGATGTTCGGCATCACATCCCCGAGCGACGCCAAAATTTGAGAGATTTCACCGTCGAGACCAACCGGTGCAGGCACATCGGCAATGCCTGCCGCATCACCATGGTCGATTTCCGGGACACTCGTATAAGAATGCTCGATCGACGATAACCTAAATGAACTCATAAATTGAATCTCCGTACAATCAGTACGGGTATATGAGGACATATCGCGACTGAAATTTAAAGCGCAAGCTGTATCAGGAAGGGACACTTTTAATTTAACGTTAACTTTGAAATCAAAGGCCTTTTCCTGATGATAAGCGGAGAAAGTCTGCCTATCATAATAGGTTACGATCATATATCGGCCCGACCAAATGTGCATGATCGCATAGGGTCTGAATTTAATCCTCCGATCAATGCTCGTGCAATTATTGCCAAACGTTTCAACGAAAGGGTGCATTTGCAACCTTTACAAGCAACCCAAATTTAAACGGGTTGCAGTAATCGATTCTGCAGTCAACGGAGAGCGTTCGCTGTGGCACCCATAAAGAAACTTTTGAAGAACCTTTCAATTTCCCAGGGCTTTGCGCTCCTGTCGATTCTCACGATTGCGATCGTCGCCATTTGCATGCTGGACACATTCAACCATTTGCGGGATGAGGCGATCGAACAGAAAAAACAAAACATTCGGAATACCGTAACCACCGCCAAGACCATAGTTGATGGCCTGCGCAACAAAGTCCAAAAGGGCGAAATCGATGAAGCGCAGGCCAAAAAACTGGCCAAGGAAATGCTTGCGAACGCCCGCTTCGACGGTGGAAATTACTTTTTCATGTTTGATTTCGATGGCGTGCGCCTCGTCCACCTGCAAAAAGAGCTCGAAGGCATAAACGCGCTAGACCAACCCGATGCCGATGGCAAATTTTACGTCCGCAACATGATCGATGCGGCCAAATCGCCACTTGGAAACGGGTTCATCAGCTATCGTTGGGTCAAACCTGGCGAGGACACGCCATCGGCAAAAATCTCTTTTGTCCAAGGCGTGCCGCAGTGGGGATGGGCCATCGGCGCCGGCTGTTATGAAAGCGATGCGAACCCCTATCTTCGGGCTATGGTCATCGAACAAGCCAAGGTGCTTCTCCCTAGCCTCTCCTTGCTTGTCTTAGCGATCGTTTTATTTGGCCGCTTTGTTGCCAGGCTTCTGCAAAACTTGACCGCCTGCACGAGCCAGCTCGCCAGCGGCGACCTTTCGACTGAAATCAGCGCGCAAGGCAGGCGCGACGAGATCGGCGCACTCGCCAGGGCCGTGCAAATATTCAAGGACAATGCGCTCGCCCTGGCGCAGCCCACGCGCGATAAAGTCCGCATGGAAAAGGAGGCGGAGGAACAACGAAGGCACAATGAAGAAATGCAAGCGATCGCCGCCGAGGTGCAAGCCAAAGTCGTCCAATCCATTGGCTCGGGCCTTGAACATTTATCGAATGGCGACCTGACCTATCGGATCACCGAGACCTACGAGCCCAGTTATTGCAAGCTGAAGGACGACTTCAATTCGGCGGCCGAAAAGCTGCAGCATACTTTATCGACGATCCGGGCGAGCACGGCGACGATGCGCTCTGGAACTGGTGAAATCCACTTAGCCGCCAATGATCTTTCCCGGCGCACGGAACAACAAGCGGCGAGTCTCGAGGAGACTGCGGCGGCGCTCGACGAAATCACCGCGACCGTCAGGAAAACGGCGCAAGGCGCGGCCAATGCGCAAGAGGTTGTCGCGGCCGCGCGGGCCGATGCCGAGCATGGCAATGCAATCATGCATCAAACGATCAATGCGATGAGCGGCATTGAAACATCGACCCAGCACATTGGCAGGATCATAGGCGCGATCGAGGAGATCGCCTTCCAGACAAACCTGCTTGCATTGAACGCAGGCGTCGAGGCCGCGCGTGCGGGCGAGGCCGGCCGCGGTTT
>DASQCU010000074.1:0-2212 GCA_035634575.1 Beijerinckia sp. | reverse complement strand
CATGAAGCTCGTCCGCGCTCGGTCCGAGTTCGAGCATGTCGCCAAGAACGGCAATGCGTCGTCCCCGGTCTTGCAAGGACAGCCCGCCAGCAAGCGCGAAAGCGGCGCGCATCGAGACAGGGTTGGCATTATAGCTCTCATCAATGAGCGTGAAGGGCCCATCCTCCGTGGCGAGCGTCAGCTTCTGCCCGCGCCCTGGCCCGGCGGCGAAGAAGGCAAGTGCTGCGGCGGCATTGTCGAGATCAATGCCGAAAGCCTTGGCTGTCAGCAGCACGGCCAATGAATTCAAGGCCATGTGCCTCCCTGGCGCGCCGAGCCTGTAGCTGATCGGCTGATTATAGATTTTCGCCTCGACAATCGAATGATCACCCTGCGATCTTAAATCGATCAGCCTCGCGTCGGCCCCTTCATGGGTGCCAAATGTCGCGATGAGTCCGGTGGGCGAGGCCTTGGCGCCAGCGGCAAGCCGTTCATATTGCTCAATATCGCGATGAAGGATCGCGACGCCGCCCGGCATCAGACCGGAAAAAATTTCCGCCTTTGCATCGGCAATGGCCTCGATATTGTCGAAATATTCGAGATGGACGGGGGCGATTGTCGTCACAATCGCAATATGCGGGGCGACCTGCGCGGCAAGGGGGGTGATCTCCCCGGCATGGTTCATGCCGATTTCGAAAATGCCGAATTGCGTGGCCTTGCGCATACGGGCCAGGCTGAGCGGTACGCCCCAATGATTATTATAAGAGGCAACGGAGGCATGGACCTGCCCGCCCTGCGTCAGGACAAGCCGCAAGGCCTCCTTTGTCGAAGTCTTGCCGACCGAGCCTGTGACCGCGACGATCCGGGCAGGTGTACGGGCGCGAGCCGCCTCGCCCAGGCGCTGCAGGGCGGGCAGAACTTCATGAACGACATAAAGCGGCCCCGCGCCGCTCAGCGCATCGGCATGCGCTTCATCGACGACGGCCGCCATCGCGCCTTTTTCGAAGGCGGCTGCGACATAATCATGGCCATCGTTCGCGTCGCCCTTGATGGCGAAGAAGAGATCGCCTTCCTGCAGGGTCCGCGTGTCGATCGAGATGCCATTCGCAGCGTGAGGCGGCAGATGGCCGCTCACCCGCGCTTCGAGCGGGGTGACAAGACCGAGCGGCGTCCACAATGGGTCTTGGTTTGCGTAGTCCAGGGTGATTTCCATGCTCATGCGGCATGTTCCTCAAGAGCCGCGCGGGCACAATCATGGTCCGAGAAGGGAAGCACCCTGTCACTCAAGATCTGGCCGGTTTCATGGCCTTTGCCGGCGATGAGAAGAAGATCGCCCGGCGCCAGCATGGACACACCTTCGGCAATGGCTGCGGCCCGATCCCCTATCTCCCGAATATTGGGAAAAGCGCCAGCGCCAGCAAGAATAGCCTTGCGGATCGCGCCTGGATCTTCCGAGCGCGGATTATCGTCGGTGACGATGACATAATCGGCAAGCCGCGCCGCAATCTCGCCCATGAGCGGCCTTTTGCCTTGGTCGCGATCGCCGCCGCAACCGAAAATGACGATGAGCCTGTTTTGGACGAAGGGACGCAAGGCGCGGAGCGCCTTTTCGAGCGCGTCCGGCTTATGCGCATAATCGACAAAAATCGGGGCACCCTTGCGGCGGCCGATGAGTTCAAGGCGTCCCGGCGCTCCTTCCAGATATTCGAGCGCGGCGAAGGTCTGTTGCGGATCGCTCCCCGTCGCGATGCAAAGCCCCGCCGCGACAAGCGCATTCGAAACCTGAAAGCTGCCTGCAAGAGGGAGCAAAAGGGAGGTCACCGTTCCGCCGTGACGGATTGCGATCCGTGTCGATAATTCTTTGCGCTCAGCGCTGATCAGCCGTATCGCATCGCCCGCAGCGCCGATCGACAAAATGTCGAGGCCACGCGCCTTCGAGACCGCTATAACCTTTTCCGCCACATCGGTATCGGCGTCGATGACGGCAGTTTTTCCCGGTTCGAGCAAAGTGTCGAAAAGGCGCAATTTCGCGTTGAGATAGTCCTCGAGCGTCGGGTGATAATCGAGATGATCGCGAGAGAGATTGGTGAAGCCTGCCGCCGCGAGCCGGACACCATCGAGACGGCGCTGATCGAGGCCGTGCGAGGAGGCTTCCATGGCGAGATGCGTGACGCCATCACGACCAAGTTCATCGAGCGTCTTGTGCAAAGTCACAGGGTCGGGAGTCGTGAGC
>DASQCU010000073.1:0-2217 GCA_035634575.1 Beijerinckia sp. | reverse complement strand
TGGCCGCCTTTGAAGGCGATGATGATTGGGGGCCAAGCTCAGAACAGGTTGTATTTTGGCTCTCCCTGCAACTCCTGGTTCGCCTCTCCCCTCATCAAGATCTCGCGCACCCAATTCGCTATAGATTCCGCCCGCAGAGCGCAAGCCATAGAGCGCATCGCGGCCCGACCTCCCATAAAATCCTCGTGAACGTGGCGCTGGCGTCACGAATCTCCGGTGGAGTTGCTTGGCCTTCCCTCGTCCTGACCAGCCCAAGGTTTAAGAGCGTAGGCCAATGCAATTTTGGCGATTTTACGGTGTCGTTGCACTTGCACAGGCAGCGTCACGGGAACATGATACGAACGAAAGCGGTCGCGGTGCGCGACCCAGCATTTGGGTAACAGAGGATAAAATGCCGGAGTCCATGAAAGTTGAATTTGTCGCGCTTGCGCCCTTGACGGCGCAGACACCAGTCCAAGCGTCATCGAAAAGAGCTGGCAAGACAAAAACCGCCCAGACCTTGGTCATTTTCATGGGTCAGGATTTTGAGTTCGGCGCCGCAACCAAGGCTCTCATCGGACCGGACGGCGAGGCGCTCATCAAGAAGGCCGCCGGTGCCACAAAGTTCAAGGGCAAGGCTTTGAGCGCGCTTGATATTATTGCGCCTGCAGGCTTTGCCGCCGACCGGCTCCTCGTCATTGGCACCGGCCCGGTTAGGGAAGAAAAACCGAAAGACGAAAAAGCAAAGCCTGAGACTTCGGACAAGGAAAAAGAAGAATCAAAGACAAAACCCGCCGATTTTGCCAATCTCGGCGGCTATCTGATCGGCAAGCTCGGCCGGGGCGCCTATGCGCTCGTGGCCTTCGATCCGCCCAAAAAGCCTGAGGACCCGGCGGTGGCCGCTGCCGAATTCATGCTCGGCATGGAGCTACGCGATTACCGTTTCGACCTCTACAAGACCAAGAAGAAAGAGGACGCTGAAGACGACGGCGCGACAGAGATTTTATTGGCCGTAGAGGAACCCGCAGCGGCCCGGCGCGAAGCCAAGGCGCGCGAGGCGGTGGCCGAAGGCGTTCTGACCGCACGTTCGCTCGTCAATGAACCGGCAAATATTCTTTATCCGGAGGAATTCGCCAATCGCGCCGCCGCCCTGGAAAAATTCGGCGTCGAAGTGAAAATCCTCGATGAAGCGGCCATGCGCGAACTTGGCATGGGTTCCCTCCTCGGCGTCGGGCAGGGTTCGAGCCGCGAAAGCCGCGTGGTGATCATGCGCTGGCGCGGCACGAAAGGCGCCGCCAAGGAAGGCAAGGAGAGCGGCAAGTCCAAGCCCATTGCCTTTGTCGGCAAGGGCGTGTGTTTCGATACCGGCGGCATATCGATCAAGCCCGCGGGCGGCATGGAAGACATGAAGGGCGACATGGCGGGCGCCGCCTGCGTCGTCGGCCTCATTCAGGCACTCGCCGCGCGCAAGGCCAAAGTCGATGTCATCGGGGCGATCGGCCTTGTCGAAAACATGCCGGGGCCCAATGCGCAGCGCCCGGGCGACATCGTGAAATCAATGTCCGGCCAGACGATCGAGGTGATCAATACAGACGCCGAAGGCCGCCTGGTACTCGCCGATGTGCTCTGGTATGTGCAGGACAAATACAAGCCGAAATTCATCGTCGATCTCGCGACGCTGACCGGTGCGATCCTGGTTGCGCTTGGCCAGGAACATGCCGGACTTTTTTCCAATGATGACGAATTGAGCGAGCGCCTGCTCGCGGCCGGCAAGGCGACCGGCGAAAAATTGTGGCGGATGCCGCTTTCCTCTGCCTATGACAAGATGATTGATTCGAAATTCGCCGATATGAAGAATACCGGGGGAAGGCATGCAGGCTCGATCACTGCGGCGCAATTTCTTCAGCGTTTCGTCAATGGTACGCCTTGGGCGCATCTCGATATTGCCGGAACCGGCATGAGCTCGCCGAATAGCGAGATCAATCAGAGCTGGGGATCGGGCTTCGGCGTTCGCCTCCTCGACCGGCTCGTCAGCGATTATTACGAGGGATGACCGAAGTCTGGTTTTATCATCTGCTGCGCCAGCCGCTCGAACGCGTTTTGCCGAACCTGCTCGAAAAATCGCTTGAACGCGGCTGGCGCGCCGTCGTCCAGACGGTGAGCGAAGAACGGCTCGACGCGCTCGATGAATTGCTGTGGACCTATTCGGAGCCAAGCTTTCTCGCGCATGGCCGCGCG
>DASQCU010000072.1:0-5408 GCA_035634575.1 Beijerinckia sp. | reverse complement strand
TCGTGGTTCTCGGCGGCGGCGTCGTTGGCACCCATGCGGCGCGCATGGCGGCTGGCCTCGGCGCCAAGGTGACCATTCTCGATCGCTCCATTCCGCGGCTGCGCCAGCTCGATGAACTTTTCGAGGGCCGCGCGTCGACGCGCTTTGCATCCGTTGCTGCGATCGAGGAGGAGGTTTATGCCGCTGACGCCGTCATTGGTGCGGTTCTCGTCCCCGGCGCCAGCGCCCCTCGGCTCGTCACGACCGCCATGTTGAAAAACATGAAGCCCGGCGCGGTTCTCGTCGATGTCGCGATCGATCAGGGCGGCTGTTTCGAAAGTTCACGCGCGACCACTCATGCCGAGCCGACCTATATCGTCGATGGCGTGGTCCATTATTGCGTGGCGAACATGCCGGGCGCCGTGCCCTATACGTCGAGCCATGCCTTGAACAATGCGACCCTCCCCTACGGGCTCGCCCTGGCGGCTGGAGGCATCAAAGCCATTGCCGATAATTCGGGCCTTCTCACCGGTCTCAACGTGCATAAGGGTCAATTGACCCATCCGGCAGTGGCGGAAAGCCTTGGTCTCACCCTCAAGCCCGCGCAAGCCGCTCTCACCGCTTGAGAATGACGAAGAAAAAGAATCCTGAATCCGTGGGGATTCAGGATTCCTTCTTCGGAAAATTCGCCTCGCGCGGGGACTATGCCGTTTTAGCCCTGCGGGAACGCACCCTCGAAAACATGACCGCTCAGAGGATTGCGGCCATTAGGAACTTCGCGCGCCTGCAAGGCTTCGGGCAGGATCGATTTGTCGCCAATCTTGCCGATCGCGAAGGCAAGTTCCACGCGATAATCATCCGGAACGTTCAATTCCGTGGCGGCGCGCGGAATGTCGAAACCGGCCATGCCATGCGTGGCATAACCCAATCGGGACGCCTGCAAGGCCGAATAGCCCCAGGCAGCGCCAGCATCGAGAGAATGGCTGTATGAAGTAATAGCCTCCGTCTTGCCCGGCGGGACGAAGGTCTTTTTCGACAGGAGCACAACAAGCGCGCCAGCATTCTTTGCCCAGGACTGATTGAATTCGATCAGGAGCCCCAGGAATTTGGCGAATTCCGGCGTGTCGCGCCGGGCGTAAAGGAAACGCCAGGGCTGTGAATTATAGGAAGAAGGCGCCCAACGCGCGGCCTCGAATATGGTCTGCAGATCCGCGTCGGGAATTGCCTCACCGGTAAAGGCGCGTGCCGACCAGCGTTCAAGAAAAAAAGCCTCGATCGGATGGTCCGCCTCGCGCGAATTGGCTTTGGTCATGTTTAAGGATTCCTTGAACGTACATACTTACCCGAAGGAATTCGGGGATCGCCTGTTCCTTCAAAACGGCGGTATAGCATGACCGCTGCTTAAGCGCGCAGCGATCACACCGCCGGATAACGCTGGGGCACAAAAGCCCCTATCAATGCGCCGCATAGATTTGATCGAACACTCCGCCATCGGCGAAATGCGTCGCCTGGACTTTGGCCCAGCCGCCGAAATCATGGTCCACCGTCACAAGCTCAGGCTTGGCGAGCCGCGCCAGATCGGCCGGCGCCGCCGCCTCCGGATGGATTGGATGATAATAGTTCTTGGCGATAATGGCCTGTGCCTGGGGCGTATAGAGGAAGTCGAGATAGGCTTGCGCAACCTTCCGGTTCCCCTTGGGGTCTACATTGCCATCGACCAGCGCGACCGGCGGCTCCGCGAGCACTGAGACGGATGGAACGATGACCTCGAACTTGTCCTTGCCGAATTCTTCCGCCGCCAGGAAGGCATCATTCTCCCAGGAAATCAGCACGTCGCCGAGGCCGCGCTGGGCGAAACTGATGGTCGAGCCACGCGCGCCCGTATCGAGCACCGGCGTGTTTTTGTAAATCGCCGCGATGAACTCCCTGATCTTGGCTTCATCGCCGTTGAATTTCTTGTGCGCATAGCCCCAGGCGGCGAGATAGTTCCAGCGGGCGCCCCCGGATGTTTTCGGGTTCGGGGTGATGACCGAAACACCCGACTTGGCGAGATCGTCCCAATCCTTGATTCCCTTCGGATTGCCCTTGCGGACAACGAGGACGATGGTCGAAGTATAGGGTGTGGAATTGTTTGGCAGACGCTTCTGCCAATCGGCTGGAATTTTGCCAGTCTTGCTGGCGATCGCATCAATATCGGCGGCGAGCGCCAAGGTCACGACATCGGCGGGAAGCCCATCGATCACGGCACGCGCCTGCGCACCTGAACCGCCATGTGAAGCACGCACCGTAACCGTCTCGCCAGTCTTGGCTTTCCAGTCCGCGATGAAAGCCTCGTTAATGGCCCGGTACAGCTCACGCGTCGGATCATAGGAAACATTGAGGATGGCTGTCTCGGCCTGCGCCGAAAGCTGCGTGAAGAGCAAAGTGCCAAGCGCGAGCACGATTGAAAATCTGGTACGAAGGTGACGAAACCGAGCCATGAACGAGCTCCAATTGATAATTCTATAATCTCTATAGAAATAACGACTACTGTCAACCTTCGGGGGCTCAATCGCCGCACCTGCCCTCCGCCGTTGCGACATCTTTCGCGTCAGGCAGAGGTCCGCGCCAGCGCCCATAGGACCAGGGCTTGAGCCAGTGCGAACCGGACGGCAGATGCTGCGGCACCGGATCAAATCCGGCAGTGCCCCAGGGATGGCATCGGCATAAACGCGCGAACCCCATAAAACCGCCAGCCCAAAGTCCATGCCGCGCGATGGCTTCGTCCATATAGGCCGAGCAGGTCGGCAGATGGCGGCATTGGCGCCCTGCAATCGAGGAAAATGTCAATTGATAGGCGCGAATTGCGCAATGCGCCGCGAGCCGCAAAGGATGAAAATCCATGTTTCGATCCTTCTTTGATATACCGCTGTTCCGCAGGAGAACAGGCGGTCTCCCCCCTGCAAATCGCTCTCGCGTAAGCGATTTGCTGGAAAGGAACCCTGAATCCTCAAGGATTCAGGGTATGACAACGGTCACAAGGAGTGACTCTTGGTGCCGTGACGCGCCCGCACCTTCCGCCGCTAATCAAAATTTTGGTTAATAATGTAAGGAAGAATGGCCTGTCCCGCTAACTTTTTTCTATTTTGTTTCCTTTTTTCCGGGGCTCATTTCGGAAAGGTGACCTAATTGCCAAGGTGTGTTGCACATATGCACTGGCAGGCGCCAAAGACGAGGCCCATACTGTGGCGCTAATAAAGCGATTCTGCGGATCAGGGGAATATTTTGTCCTCCATAAAGCCACAGGCTTCCTTGAGCGCGTCCACCTTATGCTTGGTCGCTTGTGTAAGCACGCACACCCTTGCCGCCGACCTGGCGCCGCCGCCCGTGGCGCCGGCCGATACTGGCTGGCTCGTCACGATTGGAGCTGGCCCTCAGGCTCTCCGTTCGTTCCCCGGTGCGGGAACCTATATCGCAGCGCCGATAGGGCATTTCGATTATCGCCGCGCGAATGAGCCTGAATCATTATACGCGCCCGACGATGGTTTCGGCGTTGCGCTTTTGAACCTGGGCTGGATCAAGGCCGGTCCGGTCGGCGGCTTTGTTCCCCGGCGAGGCCTGAGCAATGGAAATGGCAACTTCTACGGCCTGCACAATGTCGATTTGACCATACAAGGCGGCGGTTTCGTCGAAATATGGCTCGCCGATTTTCTTCGGACCCGGCTCGAACTGCGCCAGGCTTTCAACGGCAATCATGGCCTCCAGGGCAATGTCGCAATCGATGCGGTGGAGCGGTTCGGCCCGGCCACTTTATCGATCGGGCCGCGCATGGTGCTCGGCAATGGGACATTCATGAACGCCTATTTCTCCGTGACGCCCTTTGAGGCCGCGGCGAATGGACGCGTCACTCCCTTTCAGGCCTCTGGTGGCGTCATGTCCGTTGGCGGACTTGCTTCGGCTAAATTTGACATTTCCCGCAATTGGAGCGTTTCGATTTTCGGGGGTTATCAGCGCCTCGTGAATAGCGCGGCCGAGAGCCCGATTCCAAACAAGCTCGGTTCGCTGAATGCAGCTAGTGCCGGCGGCATCCTCGCCTATTCCTTTGATTTCAAAGGCTTGGGAATTTTGGGGTTCTGATCGGAACGGAATGACCGTCTGGCGGCGGATATATCATTCTGCCGCCGATGCGCCTGCAGCCTCGATCTGATTGACGCAATCGACAGTCGCCTCGAAGGTAAGCAGGGTGGACGTGTGTCTCGCCTTGAAATTACGCACAGGTTCCAGTATAGCGATATCCGCCCATTTGCCGGTCGGGGGTGCGCCATTTTCTTTGAGCATGGCGCGAACTTGGTCCCGCAAGACGCGTAATTCTGGTCCCGTCGAGCCAATGACATTGCGCGCCATGATCGAGGCTGCTGCTTGGCTGAGCGCGCATGCCTTTACGTCATGGGCAAAATCGACCACTTTTCCCTCTCGCATGACAAGATCGACAATGATCGTCGAGCCGCAGAGCTTGGAATGCGCTTTCGCGGTCGCGTCGGGTGCCTCCAGCCGGCCCTGGCGTGGTATGTTCCCTGCTAGATCGAGGATCTGTTGATTGTAAATGTCGGTCAGCATGGTCTTCGCGTGAAATGAGGTTCAGGTGACGTGCGTAGCCACATACTATATAGGAATGTGGGGTTTGGCGAACGAGATCTGGCACATTTCAAAGCGATCCTCCCCGGGCAGTCGTCCGTCCGGTGCTCCAACTTCTGGGAGCAAGGCCTGGACGTTCATTCGAACTTTTTAGGAGGCACCACATGGATGCCGTGGTTAAGTCCTTGCTTGAACGTGAGCAGCCGGAACTGCCAGGTTCGCCGGTTGTTCGACCGACCCGCGAGGAGGCGGAAGCAGCTGTCAGGGTTCTTTTGCGCTGGACCGGCGACGACCCTTCGCGTGAAGGTCTGCGCGATACGCCAAAAAGGGTCGTGAAAGCCTTCGAAGAGTTTTTTTCGGGCTATCGCGAAGACGCCAGCAATGCGCTTGCGCGCGTTTTCGAGGAAGTGCACGGCTATGATGACGCTGTCGTGGTGCGTGATATTCCGTTTTCGTCGCATTGCGAACATCACATGGTGCCGTTTTTCGGGATAGCCCACATTGCCTATTATCCATCGGAAGAAGGTGTGGTTGGACTTTCCAAGCTCGCGCGCCTCGTCGATATTTTCGCGAAGCGCCTCCAGACGCAGGAAGCCTTGACTGCCCAGATCATTGGAGCCATCGACCGCTACTTGAAGCCGCGTGGCTGCGCGGTGATGATCGAGGCCGAACATTTGTGCATGTCGATGCGCGGCGTCCAGAAACATGGCGCTTCGACGGTCACGACGCAGTTCACTGGCGTCTTCCGCGATGACCCGGCCGAGCAGGTCCGTTTCCTGACCATGGTTCGCTCCACAAGGTGAGCTAGGCGTAAC
>DASQCU010000071.1:0-2781 GCA_035634575.1 Beijerinckia sp. | reverse complement strand
AGCGATAGGCAACGCCCGCGGGCGAGCGCACGCCGAGACCATCGGTCAACGAGCCATTGGTATCGGCGAACTGCCAGATCGGCAGCTTGGCGAGATCCTTGTGGTCGCGGCGCCAGGCGAGCTTGACGAATTCATTATCGGTCGAGCCGCCGAGGACGATGGCATTGCGGTCTTCGAATTCCTTGCCGAGGCGGGCGAATTCGGCGATCTCGGTCGGGCAGACGAAGGTGAAATCCTTCGGATAGAAGAAGATGACCTTCCACTTGCCAGCAAAGCTTTCCTGGGTCAGTTCCTCGAAAGCGCTGACGCCATTTTCTTCATGCTTCTCGAAGCCGGGCTTCACGCCGGTGACGCTGTAATTCGGAACCTTGGAACCAATTGCGACCATATTCGGACTCCCTTTGCACCTAACGGATTGTTGAGGACCCATTGCCGATGGCAGCGATGCGCATCGGTTAGAATAATTCCAACTTATCCCGAAAAGTCAAAGCTGAGCAAGGCGTGGATTCCAGCTTTCTTGAGCGCGGCATTGCGTCGCAGGCCTCACCATGGCAATTGATTCACCATCCGTCGAGATCACCTTTGGCGCGGCGCGTCCCTTGCCAGGATGCGCAAGGCAAGCGACAAGCTCTCCATGCTCCACATTAATGACATTACCTTGAGGCTCGGCCCTCGGATCCTTTTCGACAAGGCGACGGCCGCGCTTCCCGAAAATGCGCGCGTCGGTTTCGTCGGCCGCAATGGCGCTGGCAAGACGACCCTGTTTCGCATGATCGCCGGTGAGACGCATCCCGAATCGGGGTCGATCTCCATCCCGAAGCAAATGCGGCTTGGGCGCGTCGAGCAGGAGGCGCCGGGCGGTCCGGGCACACTCATCGACTTTGTCCTCGCCGCCGATCTCGAGCGCGCCCGGCTGATGGAGGAGGCCGAAACCGCGACCGATCCGGCGCGCATTGCCGACATTCATGCAAGGCTCGTCGATATTGGCGCTCATGCGGCACCCGCCCGCGCGGCGGGCATACTCGCGGGCCTCGGCTTCGACGAGGCGGCGCAGCAGCGTTCGCTGTCGGAATTTTCCGGCGGCTGGAGGATGCGCGTTGCGCTCGCTGCCGTGCTGTTCTCCAGCCCCGATCTTTTGCTCCTCGACGAGCCGACGAACTATCTCGATCTCGAAGGCACGCTCTGGCTCATCGATTATCTGCAAACCTATCCGGCGACGATCCTTGTCATCAGCCATGATCGCGACATGCTCGATGCCGTCGCCAATCATATTCTGCATCTCGATCAGGCGAAGCTCACCCTTTGGCGCGGCAATTATTCGAGCTTCGAGCGCCAGCGCCGCGAGCAGCAGGCGATCCAGCTCAAGCACAAGAAAAAGCAGGACGAGCAGCGCAAGCATTTGCAGGCTTTCGTCGATCGTTTCCGCGCCAAGGCGACCAAGGCCGCGCAGGCGCAATCGCGCTTGAAAATGCTCGCCAAGATGGAGCCTGTCACCGCGATCGTCGATGGGCATGTTCTGCCCTTTCATCTGCCTTCGCCGCAAAAACCCCTGAGCCCGCCGATCATCGCCATGGATGATGCGAGCACCGGCTATGGCGCAGAGCCGGTTTTGCGGCGACTTGCTCTTTCGATCTCGAATGATGATCGCATCGGCCTTCTAGGGTCCAATGGCAATGGCAAATCGACCTTTGCCAAGCTCGTTGACGGCAGGCTTGAGGCGATGGGCGGCAGCGTCAGGCGCTCCTCGAAGCTTGAGGTCGGGTTTTTTGCCCAGCATCAGGTCGATGATCTCGATGAAAATGCCACGCCCTATCAATGCGTTCTTGAACTCATGCGCGAGGCGACGGAAGCGAAGATCAGGGCAAAATGCGCGCAGATCGGTTTTCCGAATGTGAAGGCGGATACAAAGGTCGCGCAATTATCGGGCGGCGAAAAGGCCCGGCTCCTGATGGGATTGGCGAGTTTCCACGGGCCGCATCTTCTCATTCTCGACGAGCCGACGAACCATCTCGATATCGACAGCCGCGCTGCCTTGATCGAGGCGATCAATGATTATGAAGGCGCGATCATCCTCGTCTCGCATGACCGGCATTTGCTGGAGGCCTGCGCCGATCGTCTTTGGCTCGTCGAAGGGGGCACGGTCAAAACCTTCGACGGCGATATGGATGAATATAAAAAATATGTTCTCGAACGCGCGGGGGCAGGGAGCGGCAAGTCATCACGGAAAACCCGCGGCGAGAGCGAGCGAGCGGCGCCGGAACGGCGCGAGACCTCGCAAGCCCGCAAGGATGCGGCGCCCCTGAAGAAGCGCATCTGGGCAATCGAGGAAAAAATGCGGAAATTCCAGGATCTCGTTCAGCGCATCGACAAGGCGCTCGCCGATCCGCAGGCCTATCAGAAGGACCCGGCCAAGGCGGCGCAGCTCTCGGGTCAACGCGGCGAACTCGAACGGGCGCTTACTGCGGCTGAAGAGGAATGGCTGGAGCTCACCAGCGAATATGAGGCGGTGATGGCAGGGTAGGCTGTGCGAAAGGGGAGTCAGCCTTTGCAAGACACGGATCAGGATCATGACGGCCAGCCCATCATTGTTTTCAGTGTCGGCGCCGAAGGTGGGCGGATCATCCTCGAAGGGCGGAAGATTGGCGATGTTTGGCAGTACCGCGGCCGAACCGCGGAGCACGCGCTGAAGGATCTACTCTCCGATGAGGACAGGACATTCCCGAAGCAGGCCGCCCCTCTCTGGCAGGATAGTTGGGACAAGGCCTTGCAGCAGATCGACCG
>DASQCU010000070.1:0-2992 GCA_035634575.1 Beijerinckia sp. | reverse complement strand
CCGACGCGCGCGACAAAGGACAGGCTGTAATCGGGGTCGACGCCCTCGCGCAGCCGATAGGCAGAGCGGGCGAAGCGGCCGGGGCCAAAGGCGCGCTCATCGAGTTTTTCGATCGCGGCAAGATCGGCAGGGGTCTGATGGCTGATGACGAGCGAGAGATCCGCCATGGGAGAAATTTGCCAAACCGGGACAGGAGAGAGTGAAGGTTGGAGCGTTTCCGGTGCGAGTTCAGTCAAAGCTTTTTTTGCCTGCTCTCCCGGCTCCTGGCCTCCAATATACCGCCCTTTTATGCCCTAAAACTGAAGGAATTCAGGGTTCGTTTCCGGTAAATCGCTGACGCGATGGCGATTTACCGGAGCGGACCGCCTACCCCGAAGGAACGGCGGTAGAACACCTACCAGACCTGCGGTATCGGAGTCCCCTGCAGAACTTCGTCGAGCCGCGCTCGTGTCGCCCGGCTGGTCGAGGCGGGCAATTGGTCGATCGGGAAAAAGCCCGATTCGGCAATCTCCAGATCCCCTTTATGCGGCGCGCTCTGACGAAAGTCACGCACGATATAGCACGCGACATGACCGTGCCCGCGGGCATCGTAGAACAGCCCGTGCAGCTGCGGTGCGCCGGAAAGGAGAAGATTGCCTTCTTCCTCTAGTTCACGGGCAAGCGCCATCACGGCACTTTCGCCAGGCTTGACGGCGCCCCCTGGCAGATACCAGCCGGGGACATAGGTGTGGCGAATAAGAAAGACCTGGTTCTCTGCGTCGAAAACCACGCCCCGCACACCAAGACTGACGCCAGACCACCTTCCCTTACTGGATTTCCGGAAGTTTTGGCGAGAGCGGAAAAGCCAATGCGCGATCTTGTTCAAGTGAAAAACTCTCCTGTTTACATGAACCTAGAAGGCACGCCGCTAGATTCAATGAAAACAATCTGGAAAATCCTATACATCTGAATTAGAATTTTTCTAATAAAGCGTTCATCGGAGGGTGCGGTGAAAAGATTTACGGATTTGAGCGAGCGCGAAATCCTCGCTTTGGCGATCGCCTCCGAAGAAGACGATAATCGAGTTTACACAGCTTTTGCCGAGGATCTTCACGAGCGCTATCCGGCAACCGCCAAAGTGTTCGAGGAAATGGCCGCAACCGAAGCGCTTCACAAGAAAATGCTGAGCGCCCTCTATGAAGATCGCTTCGGCCCGAACCTTTTGCCGATCCGCCGCGGCGACGTCAATTTCTTCATCAAGCGGCCGCCGGTCTGGCTGACCCGCAATCTTTCGCTCGATACGATCCGCAAGGAAGCCGAGGTCCGGGAAGCGGAGGCCGGTGCCTTCTATATCAAGGCATCCGCGCAGGCCAAGGACCCTGCCGTGAAACAGCTTTTGCTGAACCTCGCGGCGACCGAACAGAGCCATGAGGAAATCGCGGTCAATCTCGAAAACACGATTTTGACCAGCGACGCGCGCGCCACCGAAGACAAAACCCGCAATCGCCTGTTTGTCCTGCAATATGTGCAGCCGGGTCTTGCCGGATTGATGGATGGATCGGTCTCGACCCTGGCGCCGCTTTTTGCTGCGGCTTTTGCCACGCAAAATAATTGGAAGACATTTCTCGTCGGCCTCGCGGCCTCGATCGGCGCGGGCATCAGTATGGGGTTTGCGGAGGCTCTTTCCGATGATGGGTCACTGACCGGGCGCGGCTCGCCGATCCTGCGCGGCGCCATGTGCGGCGTCATGACGGCACTAGGCGGGCTCGGCCATACCATGCCCTATCTCGTGCCGGACTCCTGGCCGAATGCCTTCTGGATCGCGACTGGTATCGCGAGTATGGTCGTCTTCGTCGAGCTTTGGGTCATTGCCTTCGTGCGCACGCGCTATATGGATACGCCTTTCCTCCAGGCGGCTCTCCAGATCGTCCTCGGCGGCGCGATCGTCCTCGCGACAGGCATATTGATCGGCGCGGCGTGACCTCTTGACGGGGCCCCTTCAACGCGCGCATTCAGATGGGGTGAGCTTCCTTCTCGCCCATCTTTCCGACCCCCATATCGGGCCGCTGCCGCGTCCGCGACGGCGCGATCTGCTCGGCAAGCGCTTGACTGGCTATATCAACTGGACGCGCGGGCGCTCGGCCGCGCATGACATGGCGATGCTTGGCCGTATCGTCGAGGATCTGAAAGCGCAGCATCCGAATCATGTCGCGATGACCGGCGATATTTTGAACATTGGCCTGCCAGCCGAATTTGCGCTGGCCCGCGTTTGGCTCGAGACCTTGGGTTCGCCGGAGGACGTGAGTTTCGTGCCCGGCAATCATGATGCCTATGTCCGCGGTTCGCTGCCTGATCTTGCCCGCACTTTTGTGCCCTGGACGACCGGCGAGACCAAGGACACGATGCGTTATCCCTATCTCAGGGTGCGCGGGCCGGTCGCGATGATCGGCCTTTGTTCAGGCGTTCCGACGCCGCCTTTCATCGCTTCGGGACGGCTCGGGAAAAGCCAGATTGCGGCCGGCGAAGCGCTTTTGCGCGACGCGGCCAAACGCGGTCTCGTGCGCGTCCTGATGATTCATCATCCGCCCCAGGCGGGCCTCGCCATGGGGCGGGGCTTGAGCGATGCCCGCGATTTCGAGGGCCTGATTCGCCGCACCGGCGCCGAACTCGTGCTGCATGGCCATAATCACAGATCGTCGGTGACCCATATTCAGGGATTGGACAGGCCGGTCCCCATTGTCGGAGTACCTTCGGCCTCGGCGATCCGGGGCACGCATAATCATCGGGCGGCCTACCATCTCTTTGAGATTACGGGTGAGGGCAGGGACTGCCGGATCGAGGCCCGCGCGCGCGGGATTCTGCCCGGCACCTCGACCATCGGCGATCTGGGCAAGTTCGCGCTGTAGCGGTCTTTGAGTAGAATGCTCTAAAACCGCGCCGCGCCCCAGGCGGCCACGAATTTCCAAGCGTACCATCCGCCCATCGCGAGCAAAGTGAAGAAAGCGGCGGAACC
>DASQCU010000069.1:0-3423 GCA_035634575.1 Beijerinckia sp. | reverse complement strand
TGTCCAATACACCGCTGCAATGGGTGCTTGAGTCAACGCCGCGCAAGGACACGCTCGCCTTTCAGATCGATCTCTGGAACGCCCGCGGCGAGGTGCCACGTGATTTCACCCAGGCTGATGTGCGAGAGAAGGAAATCCGGTTCTCCAGCCGGACCCGGGCAGCGACCGACCAGTACAAAGCAAGACAGAAGCTGCGGGCAGCATTCGCAGAGCTCTACAAGGACCTTCCCGATGATTTGAGGAAACGCCCGGAGGTGAGCGTGCTCGCGACGGAGTGCGATCAAAAAGTTTGCAACATCGTCCACCTGATCTACCGCAGCCAAACCTACGAGGGTTCCGCCAAGGATTTCGAGTTTTCCCGCCGCACAATGGAGGAGCACTGGCAGTCCGGCATTGAGGACACCGTTCAAACTCTCAGCTATCCCGAGGTCCTGCAATGCCCCGACAGGCTCGAAGGCGTTCGCACCTTCGATTTGTCCAATCCCAAAGCGACAGATCCGGATGTGTGATCCCAGCGGAATCCTCTTCCCCGGCCGCAGCGAAGCGGAGAGCCGGGGCCCAGGGGCAAAGGCTTCAGCCTAAGGCGCTTTGCAACATATTGCGCTGGATCCCGGATGCCCTTCCGCTCCGGGAAAGTGGGCCTGAATATCAAAATTTCGCATCGACAATGCGATATGAAGCGTGACAGGCGACGCAGTTTGTCATCACCTCGCTCAATTGCTTCAAGGAGCGGCTGGTTTCCTCCTTGTCAGCTATTCCTTGAGCAAGAACATCAAACCCCTTTCGCATATTGCCGCCGAATTGCTTCCATGTTTGCGGGAGCTTGGCGCCCAACGTGGGAGGAAAAGTTGGGTCATTCGCGTTGCGCTTTGCGCCGCGCGCGGCCGCTGCTTCACTGGCGAGCGCGAGATCGCCATCGGCCAAACCCAAAGTGATGCTTTGTATGCTCTCGACGAAGAAACGCATCTGGCCCAGCACATAGGCCCTTTCGGAAGGCGTCAGGCTGACCTCGGTCCGATCATCGCCATCCTCCGCTTTGATCTCCTGCACCGGAACAGCCGCCAAAAAAATGCTACCGATGGCCAAGCATAAACCTAATCTTTTCATCGCAGTCTCATACCAGAACCTATATATTCAAATTTATAGGCTATGGCATAAGCTGCAGCGATGCAAGAATAGGAATTCATCTATCCCTCAAAACAAGAAATAGCGCTGCGCCATCGGCAATTCGCGCGCTGGTTCGCAGGTCAACAAGACCCCGTCCGCCGTGACCGCATAGGTCTCGGGATCGACCTCGATGTTCGGTGTCGCGCCATTGTGAATCATGCTTTTCTTGGAGAGACTCCGGCGCGTGTTCTCGACCGCAACAAGCGGGCGCGAAACCCGCAGCCTCAATGCAATCCCTCTGTCGAGCGCTGTCTTCGATACGAAGGTCAAGCACGTCCCAAGCCGCGCGCCGCCGAAGGCCCCAAACATCGGCCGGTAATGGACCGGCTGCGGCGTCGGGATCGAGGCATTGGGATCGCCCATCAAAGCGCAGGCAATCATCCCGCCTTTCAAGACGAGATCGGGTTTCACCCCGAAAAAGGCGGGCGACCACAACACGAGATCGGCGAGCTTGCCCGGCTCAACCGATCCAATATGGCGCGAAACACCATGGGCGATCGCCGGATTGATCGTATATTTTGCAACATAACGTTTCGCGCGAAAATTATCGCTTGTACCGCTCTCTTCCAGCAGATGACCGCGCTGACGCTTCATCTTATCCGCCGTCTGCCAGGTGCGGATGATGACCTCGCCGATCCGCCCCATAGCCTGACTGTCCGAAGACATCATCGAGAGCGCGCCGAGATCGTGCAGAATATCTTCCGCCGCGATGGTCTCCTTGCGGATGCGGCTCTCGGCAAAGGCGAGATCTTCGGGAATGGTCTGATCGAGATGATGGCAGACCATCAACATGTCGAGATGTTCGTCGATTGTATTGATCGTAAAGGGCCGCGTCGGATTGGTGGATGACGGCAGGACGTTTTCAAGCCCGGCCACTTTGATAATGTCCGGCGCATGGCCGCCGCCCGCCCCTTCGGTATGGAAGGCATGAATGGTGCGGCCCTTGAAGGCCCTGATCGTCTCCTCGACGAAGCCTGATTCATTCAACGTGTCGGAATGGATCATCACCTGTACGTCATGATCGTCGGCGACAGACAGACAGCAATCGATTGCCGCCGGTGTCGTGCCCCAATCCTCGTGCAATTTGAGCGCGCAGGCGCCCGCTTCCACTTGTTCGACCAGGGCCTCCGGCCTCGCCGCATTGCCCTTGCCTGCAAATCCCAAATTCATCGGAAAAGCATCCGCCGCCTCGATCATGCGCTCAATATGCCAGGGGCCGGGCGTGCAGGTGGTCGCGAATGTACCGGTTGCCGGTCCAGTGCCGCCGCCAAGCATTGAGGTAATGCCAGCGGCAAGCGCTTCTTCAATCTGTTGCGGGCAGATGAAATGAATATGGGTGTCGAACCCGCCGGCGGTGAGAATTTTGCCCTCGCCCGCGATGATCTCGGTGCCGGGTCCGATGATAATATCGACAGAGGGTTGAATATCCGGATTGCCCGCCTTGCCGATGCGAAGAATGCGCCCATCCTTCAAACCGACATCGGCTTTGACGATCCCCCAATGATCGAGAATGACGGCATTGGTAATCACCGTATCGGCAGCGCCTTCGGCATTGCTCACCTGCGCCTGCCCCATGCCATCGCGAATGACCTTGCCGCCGCCGAATTTCACTTCTTCGCCGAAGATCGTGAAATCGCGCTCGATTTCGATGAATAATTGCGTATCCGCAAGCCGGATCTTGTCGCCCTTGGTCGGGCCGAACATGTCGGCATAGGCGATGCGGGGAAGGGTCAGGGCCATGGAAAATCCTCCTCTGACACAAATCGGCTCTCAAGCCCGGGGCAATGTTCGCCAGTTATACTAGCGGTCGTTTGTTGTGACCGTTGGTATTAGACCATGATCATAGCAAAGGCTCATGATGAGTCTTTTGCTTTCTGCCTTCCATCGAGACGAAATGAGTTCGATCCATGTGGCGCCGCTTTCCGATCCTTGTTCTGATCGCAATTGGGCTCCTCTCCGGCGCGAAAACCGAAGCGCAAACCTGCAAGGGCTGCGGCTGCCGGGGCGGCCCCGGCTATCGCGCGCAAGACGGCCATTGCACGGGCTGGATGACCATCGGCAAGCTCTGCGGCTCGCCACCGGGGCGCGGCTGCCGCCCGGAAGTGCCGAATGCCGGCGCGGAAAAGGCCGCGAAATATGGCGTCAAGGCGCTGCGCGCAAGGGACGAGGATTAGACCTGTTTCAAAAGTCACGCGGCACCCCAAGCCCTCATCCTGAGGAGCGCCGCAAGGCGCGTCTCGAAGGACGAGGGCGCTT
>DASQCU010000068.1:0-2329 GCA_035634575.1 Beijerinckia sp. | reverse complement strand
GGCCGATCCTCGTCGGCGTCGAAGCCTTCGTGCGCGGGGTTCTGAAGCTTGTCGGCGTCGATACGAGCCGGCATCATTCGATTCTCTCCGGCCATGAGGAGCTGAAAAGCGCCGTCGATCTTTTGCATCGCGAGGGCGGCGTCGCCCGTTCCGACCGCGACATGTTCGGCGGCCTGCTTGAACTGCGCGATCTCGAAGTCTCGGACGTCATGGTCCATCGCACCAAGATGCTGACGATCAACGCCGACCTGCCGCCAAAGGAACTCGTCCGCGAAGTTGTCGATTCTCCTTATTCACGTCTGCCGATCTGGCGGGGACAGCCGGACAATATTATCGGCATTCTGCACGCCAAGGATCTTTTGCGTGCCCTCGATGAGTCGGGCGGCGATTTCAGCCATTTCAAGGTCGAGGATATTGCGCTCGAACCCTGGTTCGTCCCCGATACGACAGCGGTCCAAGACCAGTTGCAGGCATTTTTGAAGCGCAAGACGCATTTCGCGCTTGTCGTCGACGAATATGGCGTGGTCATGGGGCTCGTCACGCTCGAAGATATTCTCGAAGAAATCGTCGGCGACATATCCGACGAGCATGATCTCGTTGTCCAGGGCGTCAGGTTGCAGCTCGACGGCTCGGTCGTGGTGGATGGCTCGGTGCCGATCCGTGACCTCAACCGGGTCATGGCCTGGGAACTGCCCGATGAAGAGGCAACGACCATAGCTGGCCTCGTCATTCATGAAGCGCGCGCGATCCCCGAGGTCGGGCAGGTTTTCACCTTCCACGATTTCCGCTTCGAAGTGCTGCGCAAGACCCGCAACCGGCTGACATCGCTGCGAATCCTCCCCGTCGGGACACGCCCGGGCGCTCCTGGGGGGTAGATTAGAGGTCAAACAAGGAAAGGTTAAGGAAAGGAAGTGGCGCAGTACGATTTACGTTTGACGTATATCGTACAACATCTAGAATGGTTCCTAATGATCTTGAGTTTCCGGGACAAGCGGACCGAGGCCTTTGCAACAGGCGATTTTGTCCGTGAGTTTCAAGGATTCGCGCGGCAGGCCTACAAGCGGCTGGAAATTCTCGCCGCCGCCACCAGCCTAAATGATCTTCGGGCCCTGCCAAGCAATAATCTCGAATCTTTGAAAGGCGACCGCACCGGGCAATTTAGCATCCGCATCAACATGCAATGGCGGCTCTGCTTTGAATGGCCCCAAGACGCTGTAGGCCCGTCAAACGTCGAAATTGTTGATTACCATTAAGGAAGCCTAAATACCATGGGCAGACCACCCATCCACCCCGGCGAAATTCTCGCGGACGAACTGGAAGAAATCGGCATCACGCCGACCGAGCTTTCGCGGCAGCTCAATGTCCCGCCGAACCGCATTAGCCAAATCATCGCGGGTAAGCGGGCGATCACCGGTGACACTGCCTTGCGCCTCGGCCACTGGTTTCGCAACAGCGCCCAATTCTGGCTCAATTTGCAATCCGCCTATGACCTTCGCGTCGCCGAGGCCGCCATTGGCCCAGAGGTCGAGGCCTTGCCCATGCGGCCGGCAGGACCGGCGGGCCCGTCAACCCAACCGTCCCCTCGTGACCAGTAGCGCAAGCGAAAGGCCCGCCTTATATCTCCCCCCTTCGGGATAGCGCGGGGAAGCCTGAGGCTCTATGCTGGCACAATGCCTTTCGCCCTTCCCTGCGAAGCCTTGATATCATGACGCTCGTTCACCGCCCCGTCCAAGCTGGCGACCATATTTTTCTGGTCGATGGCTCCTCTTTCGTGTTTCGCGCCTATTTCCAGTCGATCCGGCAGGATACGAAATATAATTACCGCACGGACCGGCTGCCGACCGGCGCGGTGCGGCTTTTCTGCACAAAACTGTTTCAATTCATTCGCGAGGGCGCGGCGGGCATCAAGCCGACCCATCTCGCGATCATTTTCGACAAGTCGGAAAATTCCTTCCGCAAGGAAATCTATCCGCCCTACAAGGGCAATCGTTCCGAGCCGCCGGAAGACCTCATTCCGCAATTCCCCTTGATGCGCGCGGCGGTGCGCGCCTTCGGCCTCCAGCCGGTCGAACAGGATCGCTATGAGGCCGATGACCTTATCGCGACCTATGCCGCGCAAGCGCACGAAAGGGGCGCCGGTGTGCTCATCATTTCCGCCGATAAGGATCTGATGCAGCTGATCGGCCCCGGCGTCGCCATGTATGATCCGGCTTCCGGCGAGGCGGGTGCAAAGGGTTCGCGGGAAGAACGCAAGATCGGGCCCGAGGAAGTCTTCGCCTATTTCGGGGTCGGGCCGGAAAAAGTCTGCGATGTGCAGGCGCTCGCGGGC
>DASQCU010000067.1:0-2812 GCA_035634575.1 Beijerinckia sp. | reverse complement strand
TCCTCGCTTGCCGCCCATACCCGCCATCTTGCCGCGGATGACCGCGTTTCCCTGCTTCTCGCGCAGAGCGGCGAGGGCGATCCGCTCACGCATCCCCGCCTCACGATCCTCGGCCGCGGCGAGCAACAGAGCGATCCCGAGTCGCGCGCGAAATGCAAGGCTCGCTTCCTTAACCGGCATCCGAAATCCGCCCTCTATGCCGATTTCGCGGATTTTTCCTTCTGGCGGATCGTGCCATATAGAGCGCATCTTAATGGCGGCTTTGGCCGTGCGGGGAATTTTCCGGCCGAGCGCATCATGACGGGCGTCGCTGGTGCTGAGGCTCTGGTCGCGGCGGAGGCCGATGCGCTGGAGCATATCAATAAGGATCACGCCGCCGCGCTCGCGCTTTACGCGACAGCGCTTGCAGGACAACCGGATGGAGCCTGGAACGCCACGGGCATCGACCCGGAAGGGCTCGATCTCGCTTGGAACGATCTGACCGCGCGGATCGTCTTTCCCCAGCCGGTGCAGAGCGCCGACGCGCTGCGTAAGATCTTGGCCGCGCTCGCTGAGCAGGCCCGTGCCGCCCTTTAACCCGCCACATAGGGGGCATTCGATGCCTGCGGCTTTCGGCTATCTTGCGGGATTAAGCAATTGCGTTAGACTTACTTTGAGTCCAAGATTTTGGGTTCCTTCTTCTGCAAATCGCTTTATCCGAGCGTGATTTGTCTTAAGATGCACCGCCTGTTCCTGGAGAACAGCCGTATAGAAAAGCGAAGCCGCTAAATAAACATAAAATATAAAGGGGCGCCGCAGACAAACCAGATAAAAAGTAAATTCAGGGAGTAAACAATGGATCAAACCGGTATTTTCAACCCGGCCTTTGGCGTGGAAGCTTCCGGGCTCAAGGGTTTGAAGAGCATTTCCTATAATCTTGAGGCGCCACGGCTTTATGAGATAGCGATCCGGCGGGGCGAAGCGCGTCTCGCCAAAGGCGGCGCGCTGGTCGCGGAAACCGGGATCCATACCGGGCGTTCGCCGAAAGACAAATTCATCGTTCGCGACGCTCTCACCGAGAACGAAATCTGGTGGGACAATAGCAATTCGATCAGCGGAGAAAATTTCGACCGCCTCCGTGCGGATATGCTCCAATTTGCTGAAGGAAAAGAGCTTTTCGCGCAGGACCTTTACGCTGTGGCGGCGCCCGAGCATCGGGTCTGCGTGCGTGTCGTCACCGAATATGCCTGGCATTCCCTGTTCATTCGCAACCTTCTGATTCGTCCTGCGCGCGAGGAACTCGCCTCGTTCATGGCCGATCTCACGATCATAGATCTGCCATCCTTCAAGGCCGATCCGGCGCGCCATGGCTGCCGCAGCGAGACAATCATCGCCGTTGATTTTACAAACAGGATCGTGCTCATCGGCGGCACGAGCTATGCCGGTGAAATGAAAAAGGCCGTCTTCAGCTATTTGAATTTCACGCTTCCGGCGGCAGGCGTCATGTCCATGCATTGCTCCGCGAATGTCGGGGCGGACGGCGCGAGCACGCTCTTCTTCGGTCTCTCGGGCACCGGCAAGACAACGCTTTCGGCCGATGCCTCGCGCGTTTTGATCGGCGACGACGAGCATGGGTGGAGTCCGGAGGGCGTCTTCAATATCGAAGGCGGCTGCTATGCCAAGGCGATCAGGCTCTCGCGCGAGGCCGAGCCTGAAATCTTCGCGACCTCCGAGCGATTTGGCTCGATCATGGAAAATGTGGTGCTCAATGAGGAGAGCCGCGTCCCCGATTTCGACGATGAGTCGAAAACGGAAAACACCCGCATCGCTTATCCGCTCGATTTCATCGACAATGCCTCGCCGACCGGGCAGGCGGGCCATCCGAAAAACATCGTCATGCTGACCTGCGATGCCTTCGGCGTTCTGCCGCCGATCGCCAAGCTCGATCCGGCGCAGGCCATGTATCATTTTCTTTCCGGCTATACGGCCAAGGTGGCCGGAACCGAAAAGGGCGTGAGCGAACCGCAGGCGACTTTCTCGACCTGTTTCGGCTCGCCCTTCATGCCGCGTCATCCATGCACCTATGGCAATCTCCTGCGCGATCTCATCGCCAGGCATGGTGTCGATTGCTGGCTCGTCAACACGGGCTGGACCGGCGGCAAATACGGCATCGGGCGGCGCATGCCGATCCAAGTGACGCGGCGGCTGTTGGCGGCCGTGCTCGATGGCACGCTGGCCAAGGCGGATTTCCGCACCGATCCCTATTTTGGCCTCAAGGTCCCGACTTCCGTACCCGGCATCGAACCGCATATTCTTTACCCGGCCAAGACCTGGGCCCGGAAAGAGGAATTTGTCGCGACGGCGAAAAAACTCGTCGAAATGTTCCGCGAGAATTTCGTGCGGTTCGAAGACCATGTCGATGTCAAGGTGAAGGACGCTCAGCCAACAATGCTCATTGCGGCGGAATAGAACTCGACACTGGGCCACGTCATCGCGAAAAACTACATCGAACAGGCCAGCCCTGGCTGGCCTGTTTTTCATTGAAGCCGGCGGGACATCACAACAAGAACAACCACGTCACCGCCGCGAAAAGCGGCAGCAGGATCGCGCCCGACCAGAGCATATAGCCGAAGAAACCCGGCATATTGACGCGCGCGCGGCGGGCGATCGCATAGACCATGAAATTGGGCGCGTTGCCGACGTAGGTCAGCGCGCCCATGAAGACCGCTCCGAGCGAGATCGCGGTGAGCGTCCGCGCGAGCGGTCCCATCAGCGTCGCGGGATCGCCGCCCGCAAGCTCGAAGAAGACGAGATAGGTCGGAGCATTGTCGAG
>DASQCU010000066.1:0-3447 GCA_035634575.1 Beijerinckia sp. | reverse complement strand
TCGATCTGACTGCGCTACCGCCGTATTTGCCAATAAGGCAAGAAGAGCAACGCTCAATAACGAGGATTGAACGGCTTTGACCGACATGACAATCTCCTGAACCAACGGGGTAAAGCCCGTTGCCCTGTCGCCGCTCATAGCAAAGCTTAAGAAATCAAGCAACTGAACTTGAAACGCGGCCTTCGGAGCATCTCGACCCGTCCGCCGATGGGCTGATTGTGAAGGGACGGATTAAGCCCAGATAATCGGCGCGCCATAAGGTTGGAGAGCGCGGTCGGTCGTGACAATCGCGAGATCGCGCCGAAGCGGCTGGGCAATCAGAACAATTGCGAAATATAGCGATCGGACTCCGCCCATTCCTCGTCGGCCGGAGCTGTCCATTTACCAACCATCGCACCAAATCCCCGCTTGAGTTTCTCTCCGCCCGTCAGCGGAGCCTCCTCGATCGCGACCAGGCGCACAACCGGTTTGCCAGCCTTCGCAATGATCACTTCCTCGCCACGCAAGGCGGCCTCGATCAGTTTCGAGAGATTTGTCTTCGCATCATGAACATTGCTGATCGTCATGATGCAACCTTAGCTAGCCTAGCCAAGTTTGACAAGAAGAGAGGCGCTGAGCGCGCCTCCCCTAATCCGCCCGCTTCACGTCCGGCGCGGTCGCCTCATCGGCAAGCGCCTTCAGGGCCTCGTCGAGCCCCATCATCTTCTGCTCCTGCGAGCCTAGCCTGCGGATCGAGACAGTCCGCTCCTGAGCCTCACGCTTGCCGACGACGAGCAGCACCGGCACCTTGGCGAGCGAATGTTCGCGCACTTTATAGGTGATCTTTTCGTTGCGCAGATCGCCCTCGACCCGCAAGCCCAGCTTGCGCGCCGCCGCCATGACTTCATAGGCGTAATCGTCACCCTCCTGCGTGATCGTCGCGACGACGATCTGCAAAGGCGAAAGCCACAGGGGCAAATGCCCGGCGAAATGCTCGATCAATATGCCGGTGAAGCGCTCCAGCGAGCCGAACATGGCGCGATGGATCATGACCGGCGTGGTCTTCTCGCTATCGGGTGCGATATAGAAAGCGCCGAAACGCCCAGGCAGATTGAAATCGACCTGGGTCGTGCCGCATTGCCATTCCCGCCCGATCGCATCGCGCAAAGTATATTCGAGCTTTGGCCCATAGAAGGCGCCCTCGCCAGGATTGACGCCTGTCTTGAGACCGCGTCCGGCCAAGGTGTCGAGAATCTTGAACAGTGCCGCCTCGGCTTTGTCCCAAGCCTCGTCCGAACCAACCCGCTTTTCGGGGCGCGTCGAGAGCTTGATGACAATATCGTTGAAGCCGAAATCCTCATAGATCGAGAGGATGAGGTCATTGACCTTCAAGCTCTCCTCCATGATCTGATCCTCGGTGCAGAAAATATGCGCGTCATCCTGCGTGAAGGCGCGCACCCGCATCACCCCATGCAGAGCACCAGATGGCTCATAGCGATGGACAATGCCGAATTCGGCAATCTTCATTGGCAGGTCGCGATAGGATTTCAACCCATTCTTGAAGATTTGCACATGACCGGGACAGTTCATTGGCTTGAGGGCGAAAACGCGCTCATCCTCGGTCTTGGTCAGGAACATATTTTCGCGATAGGTCTGCCAGTGGCCGGAGGTCTCCCACAAGGCCCGGTCGAGCACTTGCGGCGTATTGACTTCGACGTAACCGGCGTCCTGCTGCCGGCGGCGCATATAGGCGATCAAGGATTGGAATAAGGTCCAGCCTTTTGGATGCCAGAAAACCGTGCCTGGCCCCTCCTCCTGGAAATGGAAGAGATCCATCTCGCGGCCGAGGCGCCGATGGTCGCGTTTTTCCGCCTCCTCCAGCTGTTTCAAATAGGCGTCGAGTTCGGGCTTGGAGGCGAAGGCCGTCGCATAGATGCGCTGGAGCATGGGCCTTGTATGATCGCCGCGCCAATAGGCACCCGCGACCTTCATGATCTTGAAGGCCAAGCCGATCTTGCCGGTCGAGGGCAGATGCGGACCCCGGCAAAGGTCGAGCCAATCACCCTGCCTGTAGATCTTGAGATCCTCGTCGCCGGGAATGGAATCGACGAGCTCGACCTTGAAGGCTTCGCCATGAGTCTCGAACCAGGATTTTGCCTGATCGCGCGACCAGATCTCCTTGGTGAAAGGCCTGTCCTTGGCGATAATCTCGGCCATTTTCTTTTCGATCGCGGCGAAATCTTCCGGGGTGAAAGGCTCGTCCCGGTAGAAATCATAATAGAAGCCGTTTTCGATCACCGGTCCGATGGTGACCTGCGTGCCCGGATAAAGCGTCTGGACCGCCTCGGCCATCACATGGGCGGCGTCATGCCGGATGAGTTCCAGCCCGCGCGGGTCCTCGCGGCTGACAAATTCGATTTTTGCATTGGTGGTGATGCGGTCGGTGAGATCGCTCAGCCTGCCATCCACAGCCATCGCGACCGTGCGTTTGGCGAGCGATGGCGAAATGCTCTTGGCAATGTCCACCCCGCTGACGCCGGGCTCGAAACTGCGCGAAGCGCCGTCGGGAAAAGTCACCGAAATCATATGGTTCTCCTAATGCTCACTCGCCGATACCAATCGGCGTAAGCTTGAGCGGGCCCTGCCTTCACAGGCCCCAGCCGGTTGACCTTGGGCTTTCGCCCACAACTGATAGACCTTCAATCCTTCAAGGATAGAGGGTCTCTGATTTAGGGTTTTTGTCCCGCCGGCTCAAGCTTCACGCATTTTTTTCGATTCCTCGTCGCGACCAGGGGCTCTTTAGGTAGAAATACGGATTGCGAACACCATCTGGCAATTTAGGTTCATAAAAACAAAAAATGGGGCTCTGTACCGTTCCATTATCTCCATAGAATTTACCTGGATATGGGTTCGGAAGGAGCCCTCAAAATCAGAGGCGAGGATGATCGGTCCACAAGAAACTGAGTTGAAGTTCCTGTTCTCGTCGCAGGATTTGCCGAAAATCGAAGCCACGCCCAGGTTGCAGGAGCTCTTGCAGCAGGCCGAGCGCAAGCGCCTGGAGGCAACCTATTTCGACACGCCGAACCGGTCTCTATGGGAGAACGGCATCACCTTGCGGGTCCGCAAGAGCGGGAAAACGCGCGTCCAGACTCTGAAGCAGGCTACGACTTCCGACATCGACCGTGGCGAATGGGAGGAGGAGATCGCGCAAGATACGCTGGATTTCGACGCGATCGAGCATACGCCTTTTGCTCGCCTCATCTGCGCGCCCGAGGTGCGCAATGCCCTGGCGCCGTCTTTTGAAGTCGATGTCGAACGCGCCTCCTTTTCCCTCGATGCCGCCGAAGCACAGATTGAAGGCGCTCTCGACCAAGGCCAAATCGAAGCGGACGGGCAGGCCATACCCGTTTGCGAACTCGAACTCGAACTCAAACAGGGTGACCGGATCGCCCTGTTCGAGTTTGCGCG
>DASQCU010000065.1:0-2839 GCA_035634575.1 Beijerinckia sp. | reverse complement strand
GAACGGCTCGTGCGAGAGTCGATCGAGCCCAGCCTGTCCCGCCACGAAGGGCGACTTATCAAGACCACGGGTGATGGCGCTCTCGCCGAGTTCGCAAGTCCCTTGGCTGCCGTGAGATGTGCGGTCGAGATACAGGATCATCTCGCCTCGAGCAGCAGTCCCCTGAGGTTACGCGTGGGACTCAACCTTGGTGACGTCATCATTGGGCAGGACGGAGACCTCTACGGCGACGGGATCAACATTGCGGTCCGGCTTGAGGGGATCGCCGATCCGGGCGGCATCCTGATTTCCGAGAAGGTGTACGGCGAAATAGAAGGCAAGCTCGACGTAGGCTTCGAGGATCGCGGCGAGCAGCAGCTCAAGAACATCTCCAGGCCGGTCCGCGCTTACGCCGTGCGCCCGGGAGCGCATAGTTCGCTGACCGAGAGGTTAAGCGCGGCCCCTCGACTTCCGGACAAGCCTTCCATCGCCGTGCTGCCGTTCCAAAACATGAGCGGCGATCCCGAGCAGGAGTATTTTGCCGACGGAATGGTTGAGGAAATCATCACTGCGCTTTCGCGGTTCAAAGGGTTGTTTGTAATCGCTCGCAATTCGAGCTTTGCGTTCAAAGGCAAGGCCGTCAATGTCAAGGAGGTCGGAAGCAAGCTTGGTGTACGCTATGTCCTTGAGGGATCTGTGCGCAAGGCAGCGGGGAAGGTTCGCATCACCGGCCAGTTGATTGATGCGGTGACAGATGCACACATTTGGGCGGACAGGTTCGAGCGTGACCTGACAGACGTTTTCTCTTTGCAGGACGAATTAACGGTTGCCGTTGTCGGAGCCATTCAGCCCAAGCTGCTTCAAACAGAAATTGAGATGGCGACCCGCCGCCCGCCGGAAAACCCGACGGCCTATGATTTGGTTCTAAGGGCCATACAGAAACTTTCTCTTAGGAGCCGTGAAGGTTTTGCCGAAGCGATACAACTGGCGCATCGCGCTATGGACCTTAATCCTCGCCTTCTCGGGGCCGCCCAGTTGGCGGCTAGTGGCCACCTCAATAACGTTATTCTAGGCTTTTCTACCGATCCTCAATTCGACCGCAGCGAAGCAATTCGGCTGGCACGCCTGGCTTTGAGCCTCGACCAGAATGACGAGAGAGCGCTGGGCACCGCGGGGTTGGTTACCGCTTTTCTTATCGGCGACTGTGAGACCGCCATCGATTTCGTTGATCGCGCGGCCGCTTCCAATCCAAATTTTTCCGGCGCGTGGAACTATAGAGGATGGGTTTACCAAGTTGCGGGCCGGTACGAAGAAGCAATCCTGAGCTTTGAACGCGCCATCCGCGTGAGCCCGTTGGACCCGTGGCTTCATAATAATCTTGCTGGCATCGGTTATGCTTTGATCGAACTTCGCCGCTTCGACGAGGCAGTCGCGGTTTCCAAGAAGGCTCTTCGGCAGAACTCCTCTGATGGGATAGCTTTCCGTGGCTTGGCGTCCGCTTTGGCGCATCTTGGACGGGATGCCGAGGCGCGCGAGGCGTTGGCTCGCCTGCGTGAGATCAATCCCGCCTATGCCGTGGGGGCGCCATCTCAGATCGCGCAAAGCCATAAGCTGCTAATTGAGGGCCTTCTGAAAGCGGGTACCCGATGAGGCCGGGCGTGCAAGAGTTGACGGGACAGGACGCAGTTTGCTGCGATGCATGAGTCCGAAACTGGCCCTTAACGGACATCCCAATGAATGTCCGCATTTGACACGAAGGCGACCTGGCGTATTGCGAATGTATTTTGGACGGGCGATTAACTCAATCCGATTGATTGATTGATTGTGGCGCAGACATGTTTGTCGATAGCGCTCCGCAGAGGCCTCAATGTTTAGTCATCTGACCATCGGTACTCGTGACCTCGCCCGCGCTACCGCGTTCTACGATGCGGTGCTCGCGCCACTCGGAATCGAGCGCCTTCCCGTCAAATATGCAGCTTGGGCATCCTGGCAACGTCCCGGCGAAGCGCAAAGGCTTTGGGTGGGATTGCCCTTCAACAAGATGCCCGCACATCCGGGCAACGGCTGGATGGCGGCCTTCTCCGCGTTCAGTAAAAAGGCCGTTGATGAAGCATATGCAGCGGCAATCTCGGCGGGCGCTGAGGACGAAGGCGCACCAGGTCTTCGCCCCAACTTCGGACCCAACTATTACGGCGCGTATGTTCGCGACCTGGATGGCAACAAGATCCATTTCGTCTGCCGCGAAGAAGAAGCAAACTAATGCACGGCCGTGACCGAAGTCGCCCCGGGCGGGGCGACATCAGATCATGTGACTGCCAACGCTAGTTTACACGCCTTGCTGCGACGTTTTAGGCGAGCATGACGAGATAAAAGAGAGCGCCGCTGAGAGCCGCCGCGATTGTCCAGATCACAGGATCGTAGCTGTTGTCGGTCGGCTCAGGATACATCGAACCATCTCTTTTAAAGTCTCAACTTGATAAGATCGATCGGTCCACGCGTTAGAGAGGGTGGTGGCTGCCACCATCTATTTGTCCGATTGCGCGCGGGTGAAAGAAAGAGTCGCCTGGAAGTCTCTCGGACGCGCGCCAGGCTTCATTCAGAAGGTGCAAGGTGTTTCGCCCACCCTGCTGCAAGATTCTTGATCCGCTCGAATTTCAAGGTCGCCGGTTTGCCCTTTCGGACAATGGTCGCTCTCTTGCGCTCGTCGAAGGGTAAGGTCATTGCTCTCGCTACCGCGGAGCGTAATTTCATGGTGCCGTGATTGGTCAGGATCACCAGCTCTTCGGGGTCAAAGGCCATTTTACGCGCCCAGGCTCACGCTGGCTCAAAAAAGCCAGCTCACACGCCCCGAATGCCCAAT
>DASQCU010000064.1:0-4765 GCA_035634575.1 Beijerinckia sp. | reverse complement strand
GCCGGTGACATATTCGCCATATTCGGCGGTGTTCGAGATCGAATAATTCATATTGGCAATGCCGCCCTCATAGATGAGATCGACAATCAGCTTCACCTCATGCAGACATTCGAAATAGGCCATTTCCGGCGCGTAACCTGCCTCGACCAGGGTCTCGAAACCGCCACGGATCAGCTCGACAAGACCGCCGCAGAGCACGACCTGCTCGCCGAAGAGATCGGTCTCGCATTCTTCCTTGAAGTTCGTCTCGATAATGCCGGCACGCCCGCCGCCAATGGCGCTCGCATAAGAGAGGCCGAGGTCATGTGCATTGCCTGACGCATTCTGGGCAATGGCGACGAGGCAAGGCACGCCGCCACCGCGCTTATATTCCGAGCGCACCGTATGGCCAGGGCCTTTGGGGGCCACCATCAAGACGTCGAGATCGGCACGCGGCTCGATCAGATTGAAATGAATGTTGAGCCCATGCGCGAATAATAAAGCCGCGCCCTGCTTGAGGTTGGCGGCCAGATGATCACGATAGATGTCGCCCTGCAATTCGTCTGGCGTCAGCATCATGACGACATCGGCCCATTTGGCGGCATCCGCCACGCTCTTGACCTCGATCCCCTCGCCTTGCGCCTTCTTCGCCGTAGCCGAGCCTTCGCGCAAGGCGACGACAACCTCCTTCACACCGGAATCGCGGAGGTTCAAAGCATGCGCATGGCCCTGGCTGCCATAGCCGATGATGGCGACTTTCTTGCCCTTGATGAGGTTGATATCAGCATCCCGATCATAATAGACGCGCATGGTTTTAAGGCTTCCTCGTTTTTCAGCGGGCTCTGGCCGCTCGGTTGGGTTCTATGCGGCTCGCAGGCCGCCGTCAAAACAAAGGTGTTTTACAAGTTCCCACGGGCTCGTTCACTCGGGCTCGTTCACATGGGCTCGGGCCCGCGCGTGATCGCCGCGATCCCGGTCCGCGACACTTCGACTAGGCCAATGGGCCGCATCAACTCGACGAATTGATCAATCTTGTCCGCACTTCCGGTGAGCTCGAAAACAAAGCTCGTGATCGAAGCATCAATGACTTTGGCGCGGAAGGCTTCGGCAAGACGCAAGGCCTCGACCCTGTCCTCGCCCTTGCCCGCAACCTTCACAAGGGCCAGTTCGCGTTCGACCGCCGCACCCCGAAGCGTGAGATCGGTGACCTTGTGGATCGGCACGAGCCGCTCCAGCTGATGCCCGATCTGCTCGATCGTCTCGGGCGTACCCGAAGTCACGATGGTAATGCGCGAGAGATGCTCGGCATGGGCGACCTCGGCCACCGTCAAGCTCTCGATATTATAGCCGCGTCCGGAAAACAGGCCGACGACACGGGCGAGAACGCCCGGTTCATTATCGACGAGGACCGAAAGCGTATGGACCTCGATCGTCCGCTTGCCGAAGGCGGAGGAATAAGGCGAAAGGGGAGCCGCAGGAGCGTTCATGGCTCACACCAGCATCTTGCCGGCGCCATCGATCGCAGCCCCGATATCCACATCAGTATCAGGTAAGATCATTTCATTATGCGCCTTGCCCGAGGGGATCATCGGCAGGCAATTCTCGGCCTTGTCGACGATGCAATCGAAGATCACGGTTTTCGGAATGTCGATCATTTCCATGATCGCGGCGTCGAGATTGGCCGGATCCGAACAGCGGATGCCATGCGCGCCATAGGCTTCGGCAAGCTTCACAAAATCGGGCAAGGCTGCCGAATAGCTTTCCGAATAGCGCCCGCCATGCAGCAATTCCTGCCATTGGCGCACCATCCCCATATATTCGTTATTGAGGATGAAGACCTTCACCGGCAGTCTATATTGCACGGCCGTCGAGAGTTCCTGAATATTCATCAGGATAGACGCCTCGCCCGCGATATCGACGACGAGCGAACCGGGATGCGCCATCTGCGTGCCGATCGCCGCAGGCAGGCCATAGCCCATCGTGCCGAGCCCCCCCGACGTCATCAGCCGATTCGGCGCTTCGAAATGATAATGCTGCGCCGCCCACATCTGGTGCTGGCCGACTTCGGTCGTGATGAAAGTATCGCGCGCCTTGGTCAGTTCATAGAGCCGCTCGATCGCATATTGCGGCTTGATGATTTTATCCGAGCCCCTGTAGGCGAGTGATTTGCGGTCACGCCAATGGCCGATCTCGCGCCACCATTTGTCCAGGGCGCCGGCGTCGCCATTTTGCGAACGCGCCTTCCACAGCGCCACCATCTCGCGCAGGACATAAGTACAATCGCCAATAATGCCGAGATCGACCTTCACATTCTTGTTGATCGAGGATGGGTCTATATCGACATGGATCTTCTTCGAGCCGGGTGAGAAAGCATCCAGCCTGCCGGTGATGCGATCGTCGAAACGCGCGCCAATCGCGATCATCAAATCGCAATCGTGCATCGCATTATTGGCTTCGTAAGTGCCGTGCATCCCCAGCATTCCGAGCCAGTTCTTGCCCGAGGCCGGATAGGCGCCAAGGCCCATCAAGGTCGAGGTAATCGGAAAGCCGGTCAAGCCGACAAGTTCCCGCAAGAGGACTGAGGCCTCGGTGCCGGAATTGATAACCCCGCCGCCCGTGTAGAAAATCGGCCGCTTCGCCGCCGCCATCATGGCAACCGCCGCCTCGATCCGGGCAGGATCGCCCTTGAGCTGCGGCTTATAGGTCTTGTGCTCGATATTCTCCGGCCCCCGGTACTGCCCTGACGCGAATTGCACATCCTTAGGGATGTCAATCACGACCGGCCCTGGCCGCCCATGCTGCGCCACATAGAAGGCCTCATGCAGGATGCGCGGCAAATCCTCGATCTGGCGGACGAGATAATTATGCTTGGTGCAATGGCGCGTGATGCCGACGGTATCGCATTCCTGGAAGGCATCGGAGCCGATCAGATGGGTCGGCACCTGCCCGGTGATGCACACGACCGGGATCGAATCCATCAAGGCATCGGTCAAGCCTGTAATGGCATTGGTGGCGCCAGGACCCGAGGTCACCAAGAGCACGCCGACCTTGCTGCTCGAACGCGCATAGCCTTCCGCCGCATGAGCCGCGCCCTGCTCATGGCGCACGAGCACGTGTCTGACATGGTTCTGGTGAAACAACGCATCATAGATCGGCAATACGGCGCCGCCAGGATAACCGAAAAGCGTATCAACCCCTTGATCCTTCAGGGCCTGGACGACCATTTGCGCCCCGGTCATCTGATCTGACGCCATTTCATCTGACATGTCGTTCTCTCCCAGGAAGGCTTTTGACCAATTTTGGCGAATGCTTGCTGCGATTGCTTGCGGCTTGAGAATTTCAGGCAATAAAAAAGGCCCCAGAGGGCCTCGGAAATGCGCCAGTTGCGGGGAAGCGGAGCCTATCTCCGTCCCGTCTCCGGCGCGCATGATACGAGAATAAGGATGCTCACTGCTTTGTCCCTTCAGCAAGGAGACTTTGCATAGCGCACGGATGAAGAAGCGTCAACACGCTTTTGGCGACGAGCAAAAACGGCCAAGTTCGTGTCAATAGCCATTTCGCCATCGCGCGGGGCCATGAACCCCTTGCCCCGGTTCGCCACCATGGCTATAAGGCGGATAGAGTCAGGTGCGGCCGATTTGATCGAGCCGTTTGTCGGAGTGTAGCGCAGCCTGGTAGCGCACCTCGTTCGGGACGAGGGGGTCGGAGGTTCGAATCCTCTCACTCCGACCAATATTTTCAAGGGCCGAGGGAAGGCAGCGTTTTCTTCCCCCCATTAAGTTCCTGGAAGCTCGTGAAGTTGCACTTCCAACCTTCGCGCCACCAAAGCTCTCTTCCTGAGGAGGCCTGAAAGGCCATCTCGAAGGACGAGGGCGTCTCCAGTGAACGCCGGAAGCTATCCATCGAGGGGCGTGATATTCGAAGCGGGTTCCAAGCGGTGGCGCAGATTTGGTCCGGCGTTAACCCTGCTCAGCTTAAGCTCGTCATGTTCTCGATCGCTTGCGCAAATCGATCAGCCTCCGCCGCTATCTCGGTGGCGCGGCGACGCATCAAACCAAGCATATCTTCGAGGAGCTTTCCGCCGTCCTCAAGCGCGCTTTCGCCCAAAAGCCAGCGGACGAGTTCAGTTTCGTTGCGGCCCAAGGCATTGGCAGTCTCGCGCTGCCAATCGGCGCCAAAGAGCAGACGCGCCGCCGCCTTGAAAAGCTCCGGAGGCGATGGCGCCCCATCGGCCTGTCCCTCCGATGGCCGCCCCGCACCCGGCTGCGTCAACTCCGCCAGGCGGGTGATTTCAGGCAACAGGCTGCGCACTGTTTCCGCACCGGTCAGCGGGACTTTCCAATACCGCTTGTCCGGCCGCCATTCGACTTTGGGAACCCAGCGCAAGAGCTGGAGCAACTGCTCGCTAAAGCCCGCCTTGATGATGATCGCCTCCTCCCCCACCTCCACCCATGGGCTGGGAGGCAGCGGATTGGCGGCAAGCGCGGCACGAACTTTCTCTAGCGATGGCATGGCCCAGCTAAGATTATTCGCCCCGAAAGGTCAAGGCGAGCTCTCCCGCCCAACCCCGCACGGCAACACGTGACCTGCGCTTGCACGAAAGCAATTTGGTTGTCCGGCAGCGAATTTTTGCATGAAAGTCCTTGCTGACGCTTTTTGTTCTCTATATGTTACGGTTATGAACAAGCTTATACGTGGTTTGTACTCGTTGCGCAAGCAGGCATCAAGTGGTGCGGGGAAGGAAAAATTCATGCTAATAAAGTGGCTGAATGGGACGGCGGCGAGT
>DASQCU010000063.1:0-3025 GCA_035634575.1 Beijerinckia sp. | reverse complement strand
GACTTCGTTTCTGGCGTTTTGAACGCCCGATGGGTGAGGAAGGTCGAGGCGTTTGGCACATGAGCCTGGAGGGCAAGCTATCGCCCGCCAGGCCTCATTATTAATTTTTTCTGCGCCAGCGCCGCAGCAGCTTGATTTCCATTCGCCGCCGCCAGCGCCGCACAAGGGGAATGTCCACGGACAGGATGAGGAGGCCGAGAGGCACCATCCAAAAGCCGAGGATCGGCAGAAAACCGAGAAAGCCGCCCAGAATGCAGAGGATGCCAAGCGGTATGCGGATGAGGCGTGAGGCCGGAAGCAGGAACCTGCGGCCGCGGATGTTGATGTGAGGCATGAAAGGACACGCCTCCGCGAATATTCCTGACCCTGGAGCGTTCAAGGTCTGATCGCTCCACCCCGTCGGAACGCCACGAAATCAGCCTTCCTGATGATCAGCTGGTTCATTGCTGATCATTTTTCAAGCTGGCGCGGCGTCTGTGACTCAATCCAGCGACTTCAAGATCGTTTCGACCATTTTCTTGGCATCGCCGAAAAGCATCATTGTATTGTCGCGGAAGAACAACTCATTTTCGACGCCGGCATAGCCGGAGCCCATGCCGCGTTTGAGGAAGAGCACGGTCTTGGCTTTTTCCACGTCGAGGATGGGCATGCCGAAAATCGGCGATTTCGGGTCGGTTTTCGCGGCCGGATTGGTGACGTCATTGGCGCCGATCACAAAGGCGACATCGGTCTGGCCAAACTCCGAGTTAATGTCTTCAAGCTCGAAAACCTCGTCATAAGGGACATTGGCTTCGGCCAGCAGGACATTCATATGGCCGGGCATGCGTCCGGCGACCGGATGGATCGCATATTTGATGTCAACGCCGTGTTTCTTGAGCGTATCGGCCATTTCGCGCAAAGCGTGCTGGGCCTGCGCCACCGCCATGCCATAGCCCGGCACGATGATTACGCTCCCGGCGTTCTGCATGATATAGGCCGCGTCCTCGGCGGAGCCTTTCTTCACCGGCCGGGTCTCGACGGCACCGCTCGCCGCCGTCGTCTCGCCGCCGAAGCCGCCGAGAATGACCGAAATGAAGGAGCGGTTCATGCCCTTGCACATGATGTAGGACAGGATCGCGCCCGACGAGCCGACGAGCGCGCCCGTGATGATGAGCGCAAGATTGCCGAGGGTAAAGCCAATGCCTGCCGCTGCCCAGCCTGAATAGGAGTTGAGCATGGAGACGACGACCGGCATGTCGGCGCCGCCAATCGGCACGATGATGAGCAAGCCGAGAGCGAAGGACGCAAGCGCGATCAGCCAGAACAGCGCATGCGCCTGGGTCGCGACGAATAGCACGATGAGCAGAACCAGAAGGGCCGCGAGCGCGATATTGATCGCGTGGCGCTGCGGCAGAAGGATCGGCTTGCCCGACATCCGGCCATCGAGTTTCAAAAAGGCGATGACCGAGCCCGTGAAGGTGATCGCGCCGATCGCGAGGCCGATCGACATTTCGACGAGGCTCGCGCCATGGATCGCGGCAGGCGTCCCGATGCCAAAGGCTTGCGGCGCATAAAGCGCGCCCGCCGCGACGAGAACCGCGGCAAGACCGACCAGCGCGTGGAAAAAGGCGACGAGCTGCGGCATGGCGGTCATTGCGACCGTGCGCGCGCGCCAGGCACCGATACCGCCGCCGATGGCAAGGCCGAGGACCACGAGACCCCAGGCTGCAGGACCCGTCGGGAGCTTATAGGCGAGGGTTGTCAGGATCGCGATGGCCATCCCGGTCATGCCGAGATGATTGCCGCGCCGCGAGGTCGAGGGTGACGAGAGACCCCGCAAGGCGAGGATGAAGAGAATGCCGGCGACGAGATAGAGGACGGCCGCGAGATTGGCGCTCATCAGCTCAGCCCTTCTTCTTGTACATGGCAAGCATGCGCTCGGTGACGAGGAAGCCACCGAAAATATTCACCGATGCCAGGATCAGCGCGATGAAGCCAAAAATCCGGGCCCAAATCGGGCCGCCGTCGGCGACCCCTGCAGTATCCACGCCGACTGAAAGGAGGGCGCCAACCACAATGACGGAGGAAATCGCATTGGTGACGGACATTAGCGGCGTGTGCAGGGCGGGCGTCACCGACCAGACAACATAATAGCCGACGAAAACCGCCAGCGCGAAGATCGCCAGACGGAAGACGAAAGGATCGATCGCCCCGCCTGTCGCCGCATGAGCGGCGGCGCCGACCGATTGAGCGATCTGGTCGGCATAGGCCTGGGCGGCATCGGCGGCCTGGCGGGCGGCCTCGGCCGCGGCCTGCGCTCTTTCGAGCAGTTGCTGGTCGGTATCAATTGCCATCCCGGCCCCTCTGTCTCACGCTTGATCGATTGAACCTTGAACTATTCAGGCGGGCGAAGATCGGTTCGCCTTGCAAAATTGCACTAATACCAAGGATCGCAAAAGGCGATCCTTGGTTCCTTTCTCGAATTTTCGCTTTTTCAAAGAGTTGAGCCGAAAATTCGAGAGTGGCGCCACAGGTTATTCATTATGACCTGTGGTATAAATGAAGAATGCCACGCGCTTTTGAGCGATTAAGCCTAAGGCCGCCCGACGCGGCCTTTTGGATTTCGTTGCGGCCAATCGCTTGATCTGAGAGCAATTGGCCTTGAGTTGCACCGCCACTTCCTTCTGAAGGTCAAGCGGCCGGCTGGAAGCTTGGGTGGATGAGCGAGCCTTGCTTCGTCAGCAAGGTCGCCTTCACGAGTTCATCATCGAAATTGATCGCGAGCTTCTTGGCTTCCTTGTCGATCAGGGTTTCAACGAAGGCCAGCAGGTTTTTCGCGTAGAGCGACGAGGCGGTCGCGGGCAGGCGTCCGGCGATATTCGCATGGCCGACGATTTTGACGCCATTATCGGTCGTGACGACTTTGTCCAGCTTTGCCAGTTCGCAGTTTCCGCCGCGTTCCACCGCGAGATCGACGATGACGGAGCCGGGCCGCATGGAATTGACCATATCCTTGGTGATGAGGATCGGAGCCGGACGGCCGGGG
>DASQCU010000062.1:0-3239 GCA_035634575.1 Beijerinckia sp. | reverse complement strand
CTGCTCTGCCTCTCCGCCTCGCTTCCCGTGCAGGCCGATCCCCTGCCTGCGCCTATCATCACGCAAGGGGCGCGGGTTCTGCCTGTGCTCGCGGAACATGGCATGGTGGCCGCGCAGGAGGCGAATGCGGCACGGATCGGCGTCGAGATCCTGCGTCGAGGCGGCAATGCGGTGGATGCAGCGGTCGCCGTGGGGCTTGCTCTCGCTGTTACCTTGCCGCGCGCCGGAAATCTCGGCGGCGGCGGCTTCATGCTGATCCATCTCGCCAGGGACAATAAGAACATCGCGGTCGATTACCGCGAGACAGCCCCCGATGACACGCCAAGCGACATCTTTCTCGACGCCGCCGGCAATGCCGTTCCCGCAAGATCGCGCGCGACGGGGCTCGCGGTTGGCGTACCGGGAACCGTCGCGGGGCTCTGCCTCGCCTTTCGCAAATTTGGCTCAGGCAAGCTGACTTTGGCAGAAGTCGCCGCACCCGCGGTGGCGCTGGCCCGCAATGGCATAATGGTCGATGACGATCTCGCCGATTCCCTGCCGCAAGTCCTGCCCCGCCTCAAGCGCTGGCCTTCGACCGCGCGGATCTTTGTCAAACCTGATGGCTCGCCTTTCGCGCGCAACGACAGGCTGGTGCAAAGCGATCTGGCCGATGTGATCGAGGCAATCGGACGCGAAGGCGAGCGCGCTTTCTATGAAGGCCCGGTCGCGGAAAAGATCGTCGCAAGCGTGCGCGCGGCGGGAGGCCGTATGAGCCTCGATGATTTGAAAGACTATCACGCGACTCTGCGTGAACCCGTCACCGGCACCTATCACGGGCATGAAATCGTCTCGATGCCGCCGCCCTCTTCAGGCGGGGTGCATATCATACAGCTTTTGAACATGCTCGAAGGGTTTCCGCTTGCCGAACAAGGCGCCAATTCCGCGCAAAATATTCATTTGATGGCTGAAGCCATGAAGCTCGCCTATGCCGATCGCGCCGAATATCTGGGCGACCCCGATATGGTGCAAATCCCGGTGCAGGGCCTCATCTCGAAAGCCTATGCGGCAAAACTTAGGGCGCAAATTGCGGCGGATCACGCGCGCCCCTCCGCCGAAATCAAGCCGCTCGACCCCTTGCCTTACGAAAGCGACCAGACGACGCATTTTTCGATTATCGATGCAGAGGGCAATGCGGTCGCGAATACCTATACGCTGAATTTTTCTTATGGCCTCGGCCTTGTCGCCGATGGCACCGGCATCATCCTGAATAACGAGCTCGATGATTTCGCGGCCAAGCCCGGTGCGCCAAATGCCTATGGTCTCACGGGTGGCGCAGCCAATGCGCCGGGCCCGCGCAAAAGGCCGCTCTCCTCGATGGCGCCAACCATGGTCTTTCGCAACAATGAGCTCGAACTCGTGACCGGATCGCCCGGCGGGTCGCGCATTATCACCATTGTTTTGCAGATCATTCTCGACACGCTCGATTTCGGCATGAACATCGCCGAGGCGACAGAGGCCGTGCGTGTCCATCACCAATGGCTGCCCGATGAATTGCAGGTCGAGCGCGGCCTGTCGATCGACACGATCCGCCCGCTCGAAGCTTTGGGGCACAAGGTTGTCGTGCATGATGCGTGGGGTTCTGCGCAGAGCATAGTGCGCGCCAATGGTCTCTTGATGGGCGCATCGGACACGCGCCAGCGCGGGACCCTGGCGGTGGGCTATTGAATTTTAAGCCGCGTAACTTTCGGTGCCAGCGTCTGACGAATCATAATGCGCGACATAGCGCTCTTCGATAGCGGCGAGGGGCATGATCGTGAAGACATCGATCGTGCCGAATTGCGGATCGATCACGGCGCCATTCCCGAAGCGCGCCCCAACCCGCAGATAGGCCTTGAGCAGCGGCGGCAAGGCGGCAAGCCCCTTGCGGACATCCACCGCGCTTTTTTCGAGGATCGCCATCGAGACGGAACGCCCTTCCTGCGGAAGCACATTCCATTCCTCGCTAGCTGCCGCATGATGATGCAGGAAGCTCAATGGCAGGGCGAGCGCCAGCGGATTTGTGCCGGGCAGGCTCGCGCAGCCGATCAGCACATCGATCTTATGGTGCTTCGCATAGATCCAAAGGCCGCGCCACAAAAGCTCGATCACGCGCTTCGAGCGATAGTCCGCATGGACGCAGGAGCGGCCGAGTTCGAGAAATCGCTTGTCGCGATGGCGCGCCAACAGCGGCTCGATATCGAATTCGCTCTGGCTGTAAAAGCCTTGATGACGTTCCGCGACATCGCGGCGCAGAAGGCGATAGGTGCCAACCACTCTCGGCTTTTTTCTGCCGAAGCGATTGACCGCTTCCGTGTCGATGATGAGCAGATGATCGCAATATTGGTCGAGCGGGCATACATCGCGCCGCATCAATGCGCTTCCCTGGGTCGGAATCGCTTTGCCTTCCTCGTAGAAAACCTTGAACCGCAGGCGCTGCGCCTTGCGGATTTCGGCGCGCTTCGTCGCGAGGCGAATCTCGAAGGCACCCGCACGTCCAAGAACTGGCGATAAGCCCTGGAGATCGCGCGCGATGCGCTGGGGCTTGATGAAGGAGCCTGGATTATGGACGACGCCACCGAAGCCGAAGGCCGAACCGATATGCCACATGGGCGACGCCATCTCCCGCAAGAGTTATATGAAGGATCATCAGGAATGCTCCTTCATGCCACTCTCGAATTTCCATCAACCCGTCGAAAAAACGGAAATTCAAGAAAGGAAACAAGGATCGCACTTTGCGGCCCTCGACATTAGTATTTCAACGTTACGCTTTCGTCACGAAGTTTTCATGACACGAAAACGCCCAGCCAATCTTCGCCGTGATGTAATACCAAGGCTCGCTAAGAGCGCCCTTCACTGACCGTTCGTATGAGGCTGTCATGAAACTGCAAGTAAATCAGCCTAACACCATCGGACACAAAGAATGACCGATGAACCGCTCTCGAATTTCCGTTACGCCCTCAAAATGGCGAAAATTCGAGACAGGAACCGAGGTCGCGTTTGGGACCCTTGCTATAAACGATGGGGGTTCGTCTGGAAGGATTTTACAAGGGATCATCGCGACATGCCTTATTTGCGCGCCGTGGCGATCGGCCTTGCTCTGATCTTTTTCTTTTTCATCGCGGCGCCGCTGCAATGGGCGGCGATGCGCTTGCGCCCGGACCTTGCGCGCCGCGTGCCCTTGGCCTTCGGCCGCACGCTCAGCTTTCTACTACAAGTCGAGG
>DASQCU010000061.1:0-3026 GCA_035634575.1 Beijerinckia sp. | reverse complement strand
TCTGACAACAACTCGCGGTTCGCGGCCAACAGCGCACCTCCGCCAGCCGCCAGCCCCACAAGTCGCAGGAACTCGCGACGTGATGGTTCCTGTTTTTTCTTATCACCCTTCAAATTCTCGCTATCTTTTTCGGCCATAGCTATTGCAAACGCGACTCGAACCTTAAGCAACATCGTTATCGGTCCGCAACCTCTTTCTTACAATTTGGTGCGATTTTTTAGGCTTTTGCGAAACCGTACACTGGCGGAAAATGGGGGGCTGGTAGACCACTTCTCAACCCAGGAAAATGATCGTAGCCGCGAAGGGAAAATGTATCTTATTTTAGCGGGTAATTTAGGGACGCTTGGACACTTCTTGGACACCTTTTCCTTTACGCATTTAGCACTCTGGCATTCTATTTCTAGCGCTTGCCGGGAACCTTTGTTGACGCTTCACAACACCTACCTCGAAGGGAAAATGTCACGCTCATAACCTGAAGGTCGAGGGTTCAAATCCCTCCCCCGCAACCAGTTCGAACCAAAGGCCCCAGCAAAATCAATGACTTGCTGGGGTCTTTGTTTGGGTGGGCTATCCTGATTCGATAAAATCAATCACTTTGGGTCGCAGTTTCAAATCGGGTAGCTTACCCCCTGAACCAGCTTGCAAGCTAAATAAAGGCGATAAATGACCTTTGCGGCCCGTAAATTGCTGTCGCCAACCGAGGCAAGCGCCTTGAGCCAGAGCTGAGTGCGACTTCTGTGTTTCCAGAAGTCACGAATTCACATCCATAGGTGCCGAAAGAAGCCAATCTTGCATGGTCTGGGCAACGCTTGCTGTTCAGCGGTATACGCTCTGGTTCATAAAGGCTCAGGCTGGCGGCAGCCCAAATTGCTTGCGTAGGCTCTTATCGAACATTCCGGCGGGCACAAACCGGCGCGCAAAGGCAACCTGCTTGGCGGCTTTGCCGGCGGGATAGCGGCGTTTCGGGCGCGTGGCGGTTGCGGCCATGACCACCGTGTCGGCGACGACTTCGGGCGGGTCGCCGATCGTCATTGCCTGCTGCACCAGCTTGTCCTCGTTATATTCAGCCATTGCCGCATCGGGTTTCAGGGCTGCTTGGTCAAAGGAGCTTTTCGTGAATGCCGGTTCAATCAGGATGACCCGGACACCGAACGTTCTTGTCTCATGATCCAGCGACTCCGAATACCCTTCCACCGCGTGTTTGGTTGCGCCGTAAAATGCGGAATAAGGTGCAGGCAGGAACCCGAGCACCGAGCTGATATTGATGATGTGCCCACCGCGATTTTTGCGCATCGAGGGCAGGACCGCGTTGGTCATGCGAACCAGACCGAAGAAATTGACCTCGAACAGCGTTTTTGACTGGGTAATGGACGATTCCTCCGCGCCGCCGAAAAGGCCGAGGCCGGCATTGTTGACCAGAAGATCGATCCGACCGGTTCTCCCAAAGACCTCGGAGACGAGTCCGTTCACGGATGCGTCATCCGTCACATCGCAGACCAGCATCGTGACCTGTTTGGGGCCGTTTGCGACAGCACGGCGGCTTGTGCCGAAGACCGTGAATCCGGACGTGGCCAGCGCCTCAGCGGTGGCTTTGCCGATGCCCGAAGAGGCTCCGGTCACGATTGCGACTTTTCCTGATTGCTTTTTCATAGTTTCACCTAATTCCTCGGCCAGTCTGCCGGTTTTGTTGAGTTTTCTGCCGATCCGGCGGCGGGTTGATAGCGCTTAGCCGGTTCGCTCTGCGCGAAATTGGGCACCATCGCCAGGCGGGCGGCGTCAAAGGCGGCCCACTGGGCGGCGTCGGGCAGCGGCGGAATGGTGACGGACTCGCGGCTGTCGAACCCGGCCAGCGCCGCGTCGACCAGCTTGCCAACCTCCATCACGCCGGTGAGCGTGTTGATATCGACGCCGGTGTGATCCCAGATCTCGGCGCGGGTGGCGGCAGGCAGGACGGCCTGGACATAAACGCCCTTGGGCCCAAGCTCCATGCTCAGCCCTTGAGAAAGGAACAGAACGAACGCCTTGGTTGCGCCATAGACCGTTGCGCCGAACTCCGGCGCGAGGCCGACCACGGAGGCCAGGTTGACGATAGCTCCTTCGCTCGCCGCAGCCATGCGCGGTGCGGCCGCGTTGGCGAGCCTCGCGACAGCCGAGACGTTCAGCGCGATCAGCCTTGAGATGTCGTCGCCTGTTTGACCAACAAAGCTGCCGGGAATTGCAGTTCCAGCGTTGTTGATCAGTATGCCGATGCTAGCGTCTTCCCGCACACGCTGCTCGACCTCGGCAAGGTCCTGCGGCACGGTAAGGTCGCGGACCACATCCACGCTGACGCCGGTCTCGCTTCTGAGGCGCGAGGCCAGGGCGCTCATGCGGGTCGAGTCGCGAGCAACCAGAACAAGATTATGGCCACGGCGAGCAAAGCGATCGGCATAGACAGCACCGATACCTGTGGACGAGCCGGTGACAAGAACGGTGGGCTTGACGCTCATCGATTTTCTCCTGTGATTTATTCATGATAATCATCATGTATCTTGTTTTATGATGGGCATCATGTATAATGTCAACCGAAATCTCAGGAGACCGTGATGAAAGTGAGTCGGGAACAGGTTACCGAGAACAAGCGGGTCATTCTGGAGGCGGCAAGTCGTCTGTTCCGCGAGCGAGGGTTTGAAGCCGTCACCGTCACCGACATCATGAAGTCCGCCGGACTGACCCACGGCGGTTTCTACGGTTATTTCCAAAGCAAAGACGATTTGATCGTTCAAACGCTGGCCGAGTTACAGAGGAGCATCGAGCCTTTTTCCGCTGATATGGCGACCCTTGCTGCGCAATATCTATCACTTGAGCATCGGGACAATTTTGCCCGTGGCTGTCCCGTCGCGGCGCTTGCTTCAGACGCCACCCGTCAACCTGGTGCTGCGCGTGCCGAAATGACAGCAGGTCTCAAACGTCAGATCAAACTCCTCAGCCAAATTGCCCCTGGTGAGGATGACGAGCAGAAGCGACGCGCGGCGATCGGCTGTTGG